>NZ_JAVRCE010000080.1:5931-33689 GCF_034530915.1 Nostoc sp. DedQUE09 | reverse complement strand
CTGCGGCAACGATAGTTTAGGGGTTGCCCTACGCAAAAATAGCTCGATGCCAGGTTTCATTATTCATACATCAAGCCCCATCCTTAGAAGGACTGGGGCTTTTTGTTTGTCCAAATGACTCTTGTTGACAGTCAAACTTAATTATTTTTTAGAGAATTAAGTTTAGTGTATCAGTAGAGCATTAGGGAGAAATTAACTATTACTAAAAATCTGCTAAACTTCATGATTCTTAACGATGCTAGCTTTATCGTGTAGCTGACAGAAGTCCCATAATCTAATAGGCTGATCTTAAAGTGGTTATTTTTAACCAAGTTTATCTGCACAATAAGGTAGGCTTCGTTGCACATCACATTTGGATGACTCTGTGTAACATGTTGCTTATTTTTTATCATCGCTTAGTCCTTAATAACTAGTTATTAATACAGAAAATGCCTCTTAAAATCGTTCAAAACTTTGATGGAAGTTTCACTCTTGAAGCACAAGCTCAAGAAACTCTATTCAATTTATTGACAAGCGCTGCTTTCTTGAACCAAATTTGTCAACAGTTGGGGTGTGAGCAACTTAAATTTACAGAATTACTTTTCCAGCCAGTTCCTTATAGCTTAACTACTACTAAAGGAATGCCAGCAGAATTTGAAAAATATCATAAATCTGATCAGTATGTCATTATTAATGTGCCACCAAATTTCATGTTCAGTGCTAAGATTTTTAAACCCAGTCGCCTTTGTGCAATTTACCAAAATTTGAGTAATGAATAATTTTAAAGATATTTTTTCTAATTCGCAATTTTAATTCTGAAGGTAAATAGTAAGTCTGATATTTGATGTATGGCTTCTGAAACAAATCTTTCTTCTTTGGCAACTCTGGAATATATTCCTTATATTGACGATCGCGGGCAATTACCCGAACAATTTCAGGGTAAAATCGGAGTATATGCGATCTTTGACCAAAAAAAAGTGCTGCAATTTGTAGGATACTCTCGTGATGTTTACCTCAGCCTTAAACAGCATTTAGTTCGTCAGCCACAGCAATGCTATTGGGTGAAAGTTCAAACTATTGAACGTCCTAGTCGCACAATTTTAGAAAATACTGAAAATGCTTGGATTGCTGAAAATGGCAGTGTACCTTGGGGTAATGGGGATCAAAAGGAAAAATGGACTCATCCCATTGATGTCAAAGTTGTAATGACACCTGAAGAACAGGCGAAATATGAAAATCCAGCTAATGATGAATTAGCACAAATAAAAGTTCTTAAAAACGTGGCACGGAGAGTAGAAGCAGAAATTTCAACGCAATTGTTAGAAGTGCGAGGTTTGCAAATGCAGATTCGCTTCAATCCTAAATTGAAAGAAGAAGGATTACTAGATTTGAAATGAAGGTAGTTTTGGGGAAAACTATCTTATGAATATCGCTTGTAATCTCCGATGACAATACAGCTGCTGAACGATCGCTATCAAGTTATCCGCACACTGGGCGCTGGTGGGTTTGGTGAAACCTATCTAGCAGAAGATACCTATATGCCCTCAAAGCGCCGTTGTGTGGTTAAACAGCTAAGACCGATTCACAACAATCCCCAAATTTACCAGTTAGTGCAAGAAAGGTTTCAACGCGAAGCAGCAATTTTAGAAGAACTCGGTGGCGCAAATGACCAAATTCCAGCATTGTATGCCTATTTCTCTTCAGGCGGACAATTTTACTTAGTTCAGGAGTGGATTGAAGGCGATACCCTAGCTGGAAAAGTTCAAACGCAGGGACTATTTAGTGAAAGCGCTGTCCAGGAATTATTCATGAATTTATTACCCGTCCTGGATTATGTTCACTCTAAGCATATTGTTCACCGGGATATTAAACCGGATAACATTATTATGCGTCATCGCGATGGTAAACCTGTGCTAATTGATTTTGGCGCTATACGCGAGTCAATGGGAACAGTGGTAAATTCTCAAGGCAATCCTACTAGTTCGATAGTGATTGGTACACCTGGCTATATGCCGAGCGAACAAGCCGCAGGTAGACCTGTTTATTCTAGTGATTTATACAGTTTAGGAATGACGGTAATTTATTTGCTGACTGGTAAACAAGCGCAACAACTAGAAACCGATTCTCAAACGGGTGAAATTGTCTGGCGGCAATATGCGAGTCATATTAGCCCAATTATGACAAGAGTAATCGATCGGGCGATCGCTTATCATCCACGCGATCGCTACCCCACAGCTAGAGCAATGCTGGATTCTTTGCAAAGCATAGCAAATCCAATTTCACCGACGCAACCCCTCTTGACTCAACCAACTATAGTCTCTGCACCGCAACCTCAAACAGCACCTGTCAAACCACAGCCTAGCCCTCAAAGTAGTAATAGTCAGAATAATATTCTCATGGGTAGTTTGATTGCAGGTGGGTTAATTGGTGCATCTGTGATTATTAGCCAAGTTTTACCAAAATCTTCTCAACCTACCGCAGACAAAACGGTATTACCTTCAGAAACACCGTCAAATGTTACAAGCCCAGTGATAGAAACTCCTACATTTACACCAACTACCCCATCAGTTTCAACTCAATCACCTTCCTTGACTACATCACTACCATCAGTTGATACCACGACTCTCAACAATTATTTCTGGCTTTCTCAAAGACTTGTAAGCGATGCAGATTTGGATGGTAAAAGCGGTTTTGAGCTAGATATTATGCGAAATTCGATTTTTGCCATTCATGGGCGCCGTTTTGATAATACTGAATTGCAAAATTACTTTAATAACCAACCTTGGTATCGTCCTACATATTCGCCAAAGACATTTCCACCTAAATTGCTGTCAAAAATAGAGCAACAGAATGTAGAATATATCAGTAAATATCAGGTTATTACTGGGTTAAGATATTTTAAATAAGTAAGTTTTTCATAATTGGGAATGAGGACTGGGGAGAATAAGCAATACTTTTCTACAAGAAGCCGTGCTAACGTCAAAATCTCATAGTGAGTAGTTGGACAAAGCTGATTATAAAAACTGTAGAATTACTCAGTACAAGTGCCCCTTTCTCTTGTGTAAGTCCTTATATTAGTTTTGGCTTATCAATCGATTTATTACTACTTATTAGATAATATTTAGGTTAACTTGTGTAGCATATCAGACAAATTTATGGATATTCAATACTCTAAAATCGAAAGATATTAGGGGCTAATCCGAGCGAAATGTATGTAGGGTCAGAACAGAACTGTATTTGTCTACCATAAACTACATCTCTAGATACTAGGCATTTTCAGAACCAGGCATTTATATATAGTATATAAGATTGCTATCTGTAAGATTAGAAATCTATAAGTTAAAGAAATGCCATTTTTATATTTTCTTTGTTATTTTGTATTTAACGGGACAGTTCTTCATGATTTGGTGGGTTTAAATAACAATTAGTTAAACCATTTCTCTTCCCAAGGATGCATGTAAATTGTTTGTATTATGCTTTCTTTGCCTCTGAATCTACAAGCGCAGTGCAAATTGACCAAAAATATTACATGCTAACATTTTGAATTGGTAAATAGTTCATCTACACAAGGAAAACCTTGCCTACAACTATGCTTAAAACACAGAATCAGCGTATTTTTTTGCCTGCTTTTATTAAACCTTTAGAAGAAAAGAATCAAACAGGTAGTAAAAAGCAATTCGCTCAACCAAAATTAGATATACTGCAACCATTACGTCAATGGCTCGATAAAATTGAGATTCAAAATCGTAAATTAGCCAAATTTATTGCTAAACTAATTCCTGCTCAGTGTCCATTCGAGCGTGATGTCATGCTTTTTGGTCGTAAAATAGCTCATATTCCGCCAATGTGCAAGCTGAATCCGCTTTATAACGAACTTGTTTACTTGCGTTTTCGCGCTTTGTGTTATCTAGTAGATCAGTGTGGAGAAGATATTCAATCTTACTGCTGAATATAACTAGAGAAAACACAATATGGAAATTAAAATTGAGCATCAACTTAAGACTTGAACATCTCAATGAATTGGGTGTATTTAAATGGGATATTTGGAAAAAGGAAGTTTCAAAATTCCCTTTGACTTATGATTTTCAAGAAACTCGCTACTTTTTGGAAGTGAAGTAGTTGTTACTCCTGATAGCGGACAGCCAGTGCAAATGGGTAAGGGCGATTTAGTGATTTTTCCCGCTGGTATGTCCTGCACATGGGGAATTACAAGGTATGTAAAGAAGTATTATTACTTTGATTAGTGAAAAATCAAAATTGATCCCCTTTATTTTATTGATTATCCAGACAAGCAACATTTCATAAATCAAAATTGATTTATTATATTATGGAAAGGTTCACGGCGAGTATCGTAGGATAAACTGGCAGAATGGGTAAATTGTTTATATCCCATCTCTGTTGAAACTCGTTGCGACTGCAACCGCTAAACAATATTCATAGAAATAGTTAGTCTAATTATCTCCAAATTTGGCAGTGGACAAAGATGCCCGATTTCTCAACCAGAAGTCGGGGATATTGTGCGATCGCCAGCAGAGAAAATTTAGAGAGTTCATAATCATGTTAGTGGGAGTTTAGTTACAGAAGATGCTGTTTCGCAGCAAAAGGTTTCATCCCACGGCAATTTTATTGAGGAAAATCATTAAATGTTACTGCATTTAAGTACTTGGCAAGAAGTCGAAGCTTATTTACAGCAGTCAAAAGGTATTATTTTCCCTATTGGTTCCACAGAACAGCATGGGCCAACGGGGTTAATTGGTACTGATGCTATTTGTGCAGAAGCGATCGCATCTGGTGTAGGTGATGCAACTCAAGCGATCGTCGGCCCTACAATCAATGTGGGCATGGCATTACACCATACTGCTTTTGCTGGCTCAATCAGTCTGCGTCCCAGCACTTTAATTCAAGTAGTGCGAGATTATGTAACTTGTTTAGCCAAAGCTGGTTTTAGCAAGTTCTACTTTATTAACGGACACGGCGGTAATATCGCCACCCTCAAAGCTGCTTTTTCCGAAACCTACGCTCATTTAGAAGATTTGCAGATTCCCAATGCTCAACAGGTGCAATGTCAAGTGGCAAACTGGTTTATGTGCGGTTCTGTATATAAGCTAGCGAAAGAACTATATGGGGATCAAGAAGGTTCTCATGCAACGCCAAGTGAAGTAGCACTCACCCAGTACGTTTATCCAAATGCGATTAAGCAAGCATACCTTTCACCAGAAGTAGCAAGCGGACATCGAATTTATAGCGCTGCTGACTTTCGAGTGCGTTATCCAGATGGACGTATGGGATCAAATCCGGCTTTAGCAACGCCAGAACATGGTAAGCAATTTTATGATTTGGCAGTTAAAGAACTTAGCAATGGATATTTGGAATTTGTGAACGCAGAATAAAACTCATGAAAAGACATTGTAGAGATGCGAGTAAAATCGTGTCTCTGCATCAAATATCTTAAGAATGATTATTAGACATCTGGTGAAATTAAATATGCGTTATCCAGAATCTTTGTAAAGATGCGTTGACGTAGCGGGGCACAATCAGTCCAATTTCGTGTTTCGTGTCTTTACCTTCTTGTGGTTCAAAAAGATAAAAAAAGCTGTAAATTATCTTAGCTGTTAATAATTTGTTCCACTGCAACAGAAACATCTGGGAATGCAAGCGGTTGAATTATTCCTTCGGTCAATGTCAGTTTGACAATTTATCCTTTGAGTAGTTCAACTTTGCGATCGCTCAAAATGCCAGCGTCAATCATGCGGTGATATTCGTCAATCGTCCACTTAACAACTATCACACTCATGACGATTGATTCCTCCTAATAATTCTTAATATTTTTCTATTTTAAAGGCACTTTAGGTGTAATTCAGAATAAGTCGATTGATTGAAGATAAAGATATGCCAGAAAGCATGTGATAATACTGATACACAAGCTGAGGTAACAGCTTGGTAACTATAAAATAGTCGAGTATGCAATTATGTTAAGAGAAATTTCGTTGTTGTTGGCACAGTCCGCCATAGGCATCGCTACTTTTGTTATTCCCTTGACTAGCTACACCCATAGTCAAGTAACTGCTACCACCACTAATTATCAAATTTCTCAGAATCCTAACAATCAATCAACAGGAATAACTATTGAACGTCTAGGAATAGGTGGCGTAAAACTTTCTATGTCCGAAGCACAAGTCAGAAAAATTTTAGGTAAACCTGTAAAAGTAGAAAATGGCTTTATAGCTGCTATTGGTAAAGTTCGTACTCTGAAATATGCAGGAATCACAGTTGATTTAGATGAAGGTGCTAAACCAGGTAATTTTACCGTTTATCAAATCAAAGCAACTCGTTCTAAATATTCCACCATAGATGGAGTAAAAGTAGATGACAAACAATCAAAAGTGATTAGAACCTATGGAAAAACTGAAATTTCCCAAAATGGTAAAGTTACTAATTTAAATTATATAGTTGAAAAACCCAGCCCTGGAGGTTTAAATTTTACTGTTGAAAAAGGAAAAATAACAGAAATTTTCTGTTTTTACGTGATAAATTAAGCAATTTTTACAAGAGAATGCTTTGCAATATCCAGGTCAATAGCAACGGCTTCTATTTGTTTTATAGAGTTATCTTGACCTCTGTATTTGAGCAACGTAGTAAATTGACCAATTTCTAAACTTGGTTTGCTGATGCGTATTTGCACTAATTACCTATAAAAGGCGATCGCTCAAAATGCCAGCGTCAATCATGCGGTGATATTCGTCAATCGTCCACTTAGCAACTATCACAGTCATGACGATTGATTCCTCTTAATAATTATTTATTTTCTCCCATTTTAAATGGCGACAATGTATTGACCTCGATCAACAAGATACTTTGCCAGTACATTCTCTAGGTCGTCGTAAAATCGCACCTCAATACCAGTAGCGTGAGAAATCCACTGAGCGTTATCAAAATATTGTTGTATTGAGAAATCTTGTGCAGGATAGATACAACACCAAGCTGACCATTCAATTGTCCTCCAGGTATAGCCTTCAGCGTTAAGTAAATGTTTGATCGCGTAAGTGCCGGTTCCATTTTTTCCAGCCTGATTACCTACTTTAACAGTAATCCGCTGTATGGTTCCAACAAAAGGCGGATAATCTAACCAATCAAGTAAGCTAATTCTTTTCCTACTTTTTAATTCTTCAAGGAAAGGAGAAAAGTTTTTAATTTCTGTGACAATAAATAAATGCTCTACTGCACGAGTTAAGGCAACATAAAAAAGACGACGCTCCTCATCAACTACTTGCTCAATACTATCACCGAAAACACGGCTAAACATCAAATCAGGGTGTATTAATGGGTAACAATTAGGGACAGCATCAAGTATTATAACTACATCATTCTGAAGACCTTTATACTTGTGAGCGGTTGATATATTTACAGCCTTTCTTGATTCTTCAGGAAGATAAGAGCGTACCAAGTTTAAGAAGTTGTCGAGTACGCCATCTTTTGATTTACCTTTACCAAAATTTACATACCAAGGTAAACTATTCTTGCGGCTGAGTAAAACTACATTTTTTCCATCTTTGATAATCTTGTCTAGTAAGCGTAATAGAGCAGGTGTTATGTTGTCTCCCGGATGATCTTCTTGCTCATTTAGATTTGGATTAAATTGTCCTATATCAACAATTTCAACCGTTCCAAATATAGTTTTATGGGCGCGTGCAGGAGTACCCAATCTATACATCAATGTATTACCAATATCAACAATTGAAGTAGCTGAACGGTAATTAGTAGCTATATTTAATTTTTGCGAAGGCTGGAAAAACTGCGCGAAATTCTGATAAAAGCGAAGATCAGAACCAGCAAAACCATTAATTGCTTGCCAGTCATCACCAACACAGAAAAATTTTGCTTGAGGATTTTGTTGTCGAATTGCTTCTATTAAATGGTGGAAAAGTTCTGAGAAATCTTGATATTCATCAATCAGTATGTATCGAAGACACTTTAAATCGCCAGCGCCAGATTTGCGACGAAATACAGTTTGTCCTGATGCGATCGCTGCGGCAGCTTTTTGCATTAGTCCATCAAAATCATCCTCGCCTGTTGTCTGAAGCTGTTGCAAATAGGACTGATAAAACTCTTGTGCAAGCTCCAGAAAACGCTGCTCGACATCACTAGCACACTTATGATTATTAACGAGAGAGGCTAATTTTTCTGAAGTGAGGGAGAGTTTGCGACAACGCTGGATAAATCCTTCTACTACTTTGGTAAAACGGTCTATAACTCTAAGTTTAATTTTCTTCCAAATCTCGTCTTCAGTCAAGCGATCGCACTTAATACCATAACTTTCAAGACATCGCTTAAGTAAAGCACAAAAACCTTCTGCTCCCTCAAATCTGAGGGTTGTGGGGGATAATTCTACAAAATGCCAGTTAGGATGATTTCGCCAATATTGTCGCTTTTGTTCCGACATAATATCGTAATCTGGATCGCCTTCAAATCCAAAATATTCAATAATTATTCCCTGATTTTCTCCAATTGTAAAATCAGGGCGGTAATTAATGCCATCCCACCAAAAATTACGCTCGTATTTGTATGTAATGTTGTGTTCTAATAAAAAATTTGCAATTACTTATATTTCGTTTTTGATCTTGATATTTAACTTCTTCTTTAAGGCGGCTAAATTCTTTTTTATGCAGCAGCGTCCAAAGATTATTGTTATCACCAATTATTTCTGCAAAGCTTTGAACATTGTCAATCTGTAAACTGTTATCCATACTCTGCTTTACTCTTACTCAACTACTTGCAGGGACTTAAGTCCCTATTCTTAGTTTTCCCGCAGACAGAGCATAATTAACACCTAAGCATAAATGGTAGAAAAGATAAAGTTAGATTCATCTGCTGTTTATTATTGGTAGACAAAATAACGGTAGATAAGTTTTGTCTTCTACCGTTTTTTGAATATTGATTTTTATCTGCTTATTTAAATGAATAACTAAAACTTACTTTTAACAGTATCGATAACAAATTCAATAGTAAAGTCTGGTTTATTTGGAAGTCGAAATATGATATTAACGGTTGCGCGTCCGTTCTTAACAATATCAGAAATCACCGATAATCGCGCTCCATATCACCACTGAAGGAAACAGCGACTTTATAACCAATGTGAATACCAAAAAGTCGAGCAAATGGGTTTTTATTACGTAAATATCGTGCTGATTCTAAGCCTGTTTTATCAATTGCGTATTCACCTGTTTCTATATCGATAATTACCATTTTACCGATGTTTTCTTCTCGTTCCACTTGTTGACGAATACTATTTTCATATAATTCTTTCGCACGTCGTCCAACTTCTTCGCGGCTTAAAAGTATGGCTTGCACGTCCTTGCTCCTTTGTTCATGTTGTATCCTAATTCTACTACCAAGCTATAATACAAGGCGGTTTAGTGAACGATATACTAACGCAGACCGAAAAAAACGGTAGAGCAATAAATACTCTACCGTTTTCTAATTTTCTATTTGAGATTTAAATCCCAAACCCTAAATTTTACTCAACACCTTGGGGTAACAATTCCCGACGCTGTTGAGAACTAACTTGGACAACGCCATTTTCATCCACATCAACTAAGGCTGTATCGCCATCCTTGATGCGACCAGACAGAATTTCTTCTGCTAGGCTATCTTCTAACAGGCGCATAATTGCCCGACGTAATGGCCTTGCGCCGTAGCTGGGACTGTAACCTTCTTGGATTAACCGATCCTTGAAGCGATCGCTGACTTCTAAGGTGATACCCTTTTCAGTTAGACGACCAAATACTTCCTTGAGCATAATTTCGGCGATTTGGGTCACTTCCGGCTTGTTCAACTGACGGAAGACGATAATTTCATCGAGTCGGTTGAGGAACTCTGGACGGAAGTACTGTTTGAGTTCTTCGTTCACCAAGGAGCGAATCCGGTTGTAAGTTGACTCGCTGGCATCTTCGGAGAATTCAAAGCCGATACCGCTACCGCCTTTTTCAATTACCTTAGAACCAATATTGGAAGTTAAAATCAGCAAGGTGTTCTTAAAGTCCACCGTGCGACCTTTGGCATCAGTTAACCGTCCGTCTTCCAAAATTTGCAGCAGCATGTTGAATACATCGGGGTGCGCTTTTTCGATTTCGTCGAACAACACCACGGTGTAAGGACGCCGCCGCACGGCTTCAGTCAGCTGACCACCTTCGTTATAGCCAACATAACCTGGAGGCGAACCAATCAGCTTGCTGACGGTATGGCGCTCCATGTATTCGGACATATCTAAGCGGATCATCGCTTCTTCGGAACCGAAGAAGTAAGCAGCTAAAGACTTCGCCAACTCGGTTTTACCTACACCAGTAGGCCCAGAGAAGACAAAGCTAGCTATGGGTCGATTGGGATTCTTCAAACCAACACGAGCGCGGCGAATTGCTCGTGAAACTGCCTTCACAGCTTCATCCTGACCAATTAAACGCTGATGCAAGGTGTCTTCCATGTGCAGCAGCTTTTCAGATTCAGATTCGGTGAGTTTATTCACCGGTACTCCAGTCCAAGAAGCGACAATGTGAGCAATGTCTTCTTCTGTAACTACAGGTTCTTCACCTTCTGTGCCAGTTGCATTGGTCTTGCTTTGAGCGATCGCCCGGATTTCGGCTTTGATTTCCATTTCGCGATCGCGCAATTCTCCAGCTTTGTCAAAGTCTTGAGAGCGCACTGCGTCATCTTTTTCTTTTAATATTTGACGCAGTTCTTTGTCTAACTCTTTGGCTGCAGGTGGCAGTTGGGAGTTAATCAAGCGCACTCTAGAACCAGCTTCATCAACTAAGTCGATGGCTTTATCTGGGAGGTAGCGATCGCTAATGTAACGGTCTGACAATTTCGCCGCCGCTACCAATGCTTCGTCGGAGATTTTCAGTTTGTGGTGTTGCTCGTAGCGTTCGCGCAAACCATATAAAATTTCAATTGTTTCATCAACTGTAGGTTCGCCAACCATTACTGGTTGGAAACGTCGCTCTAGCGCTGCATCTCGCTCGATGTGCTTCCGGTATTCATCTAGGGTTGTAGCTCCGATGCACTGCAACTCACCTCTGGCCAAAGCTGGCTTGAGGATATTTGCTGCGTCTATAGCACCTTCTGCTGCACCTGCACCAATTAAGGTGTGTACCTCATCAATCACGAGAATGACATTACCCGCCGAGCGGATTTCATCCATGATTTTTTTCAAGCGTTCTTCAAATTCACCCCGGTACTTGGTTCCTGCTACGAGCAAACCAATATCCAAGGTGACGACGCGTTTATCTTCGAGGATGTCAGGGACATCTTTGGTGGCAATGCGTGAAGCTAAACCTTCAGCGATCGCAGTTTTACCAACCCCTGGTTCCCCAATCAGTACTGGGTTATTTTTTGTTCGGCGACCCAATATCTGAATCACCCGCTCAATTTCTTTAGCGCGTCCCACCACTGGATCGAGCTTATTGTCTATCGCCATTTGAGTCAGGTTTGAACCAAATTCATCCAGAGTCGGGGTTTTTGTGCGCCCGGATGAGCCGCCTGGTGAAACTTCGGCAGTTTCTCCCAACATGCGGATGACTTGGGTTCTTACCTTAGATAGATCCACACCGAGGTTTTCTAGCACCCTGGCTGCGACGCCTTCCCCTTCGCGGATTAGGCCCAACAGCAGATGCTCGGTGCCAATGTAGTTATGCCCCAGTTGGCGTGCTTCTTCTAGGGAGAGTTCTAGAACTCGCTTTGCCCGTGGCGTAAACGGAATTTCCACGGCAACAAAGCCTGATCCCCGTCCTATAATTTTTTCAACTTCAATTCGGGCATCTTTGAGATTGACGCCCATTGATTTCAGCACCTTAGCAGCCACTCCAGTGCCTTCGCCAATCAGACCCAGGAGGATCTGCTCGGTTCCGACAAAGTTGTGACCTAAACGGCGGGCCTCTTCTTGGGCCAGCATGATTACCTTAATGGCTTTTTCTGTGAAGCGCTCAAACATGGCTTTATCCCATCATCTGCGGTCGTGCCGGTATGCTGATTTTAGCACAGGCAAAGCTTTTGGATGCCTGTATAACAGATTATAGACATCCTGAAGCTATGACTTGAGTTGATGGGCTAATTGTTAACTATTGACTACTCTTCTCTGGCTAGTGTACTGAGGAGCTTTAGTTCACCAGCCTTTTTGGGATTTTTTACAAACAGTTCACTGCTTAGATTAAGGGTTTCTTGACTCAATCCCAAACATTTATGTTTAGCATACATATTTTTTAATATCAACTAAAAATAATTAATATTTAATTTACTTATAAACATTTCATTTTATATAAAATATTTCAATAAAAATAGGTGCAGCAAAGTTACATTTTTTTGCTGAAGCCGATCGCAAGCCCCAATAATTCAAAATGACTCATACCCAACTAAATAGGTAGATTCAAATAAACCTAACTATATAACAAAATGTAAAACGTTCAAAACCCGTGTGATTGTTTCACTTTGCTTTGCTCCTTTGGCAATGACATAGTTATAAATTTCCTCGCCTACCTACTTACTTAAAAAGCAAGTGCCAAGAGGATTTTTCGAGGCGATCGCTGACAATGGAATACCATTGGTCTAAAGTTGCTTTAAATTTGCGGTGTTGTAAATCTGGAAGCCAAAGGATTAAAGCATCCTCATCGTTATCTTGGTAGTAGCGCCGCCGCCGCCCAGCTGTTTTGAAGCCAAATTTTTGATATAAAGATATTGCCGCCAGGTTAGAAGCTCGGACTTCGAGGGTAGCTCGTTCCATTTTGCGATCGCAAGCTGTCTTAATAAGTGAATATAATAAAGCCGCACCCATTCCTTGACGGTGATATTGAGGATGAACCGCCAAAATTGTAATGTGCGCTTCATCTAAAATTGACCAAAAGCAACCCATTCCTAGCAAACTTGTGCTGGAGGACGGGGAAAATAAACCGAGTAAATCGCTGTTGGGACTATCCAATTCTCGTTTGTAGCCGTCTAGAGTCCAAAGTCCACCAAAACAAGCTTGATCGAGTTCCAGAATAGCACTGAGATTTTCTAATGTCAGTAATTTAATTTCTAAGTCTAATGAGATCACATTTATTGAATAACGTTACAAACCCTTTGTACACTGGGAATCGGGAGACAAACTCAAAGCCCGTAATTTGAACAAGGAAAATTTTTATAGTTATGGTATCGACTCACCCCACTGGGGTTCAACATTCTGGAAGTCAATATTTACCTCAAAGGCACGACACCAAGGCAAATCCATCGCCTAATCAGGAACTTTTACCCTTAACTGCCAGAGTCCATAATCATGACTCCCTGGAAATTGGTGGGTGTGATGTCACAACCCTAGTTAAGCAGTTTGGTTCACCTTTATATATTTTAGATGAAGAAACCCTGCGTTCTGGTTGTCAGCAATACCGAGATACTTTCAAGCAATACTACAAGGGCGAATCTCAAGTATTGTACGCCTCAAAAGCTTGGAATTGTTTAGCAGTTTGTGCGATCGCGGCATCAGAGGGTTTAGGAATTGATGTTGCATCAGGCGGTGAACTTTACACCGCGCTGCAAGCAGGTGTCAATCCTGAGAAAATCTATCTTCATAACAACAATAAATCTCGTGAAGAACTGATTTTTGCCACTGAAGTCGGTTGTACTATTGTCGTGGATAACTGGCACGAGTTACGCACTTTGGTAGAAATTGTCGAGAGTGCAAATTCCCCCTCTGTACATCCTCGATTCCTGTTACGTCTGACCCCAGGTATTGAATGTCACACACATGAATATATCCGCACGGGGCAACTAGATAGTAAATTTGGCTTTGATCCAAATGAGTTAGAGGAATTATTTACTTTTGTCAGCAAACAGTCTTTTCTTAACTGCGTAGGATTACATGCTCATATCGGTTCCCAAATTTTTGAACGCCAACCACATCGAGATTTAGCCGCTCTGATGGTGCAGTGGTTACGAGAAGCGGCAAAGTATGGTTTAAAACTGACAGAATTAAATGTCGGTGGCGGTTTAGGGATTAAGTATATAGAATCAGACGATCCCCCTAGTATTGAAGAGTGGGTGAAACCGATTTGTGAAGTGATCCAAGAAGCTTGTGCAGCCGAAAATTTACCTTTGCCAAAATTATTGTGTGAACCAGGGCGATCGCTAATTGCCACAGCTTGCGTCACTGCTTATACTATTGGTTCATCCAAATTTATCCCAGAAATTCGTACCTACGTAGCGATCGATGGGGGAATGTCCGATAATCCCCGCCCGATTACTTACCAATCAGTTTATCGGGCAGTAGTTGCCAATAAAATGTCTTCACCTTTAACCCAAACAGTCACAATTGCTGGTAAACATTGTGAATCGGGAGATATTCTGATTCATAATGCACTACTTCCAAAGACTGAACCAGGAGATATTCTCGTAGTTATGGGAACTGGTGCGTACAATTACAGTATGGCATCTAACTACAACCGCTTGCCGCGATCGGCAGCAGTTGTTGTGGCGAATGGCGAAGCAAATTTAATTTTGCAACGTGAAACTTATCAAGACTTAATCCGACAAGATCGCCTACCAGAAAGGCTGAAGAAATAGTCATTTGTCCTTGGTCATTAGTCATTAGCCAGGAACTAATGACCAATGACTAATGACTAATGACTAAATGTAATTAGAGGCAAAAGTTTAATCCAGATGTCATGAGAGATTGGTGGAAGCAATGGCTGACAAACCTGGGGTGGTCACAGTCCTTGCTACTTGGGACTCTGGATATTGTGTTAGTGCTGGCGCTGACGTACATGATACTAGTTATTATTAGTGAGCGCCGGACACTATGGATGGTGCGGGGATTCATTATCTTAATGCTAGCCTCGGCACTAAGTGGCAGATTCGGACTACCTCTGCTAAGTTTTGTACTAGAAAAGTTGGTGATTGGTTGTGCTGTGGCGATGGCAGTTGCTCTACAGTCAGAGTTTCGGCGGTTTTTGGAGCAATTGGGGCGTGGCGAATTCCGCCAGCTGTTTCAACCCGACCGTCTGGCAATCCCCAAATCTGATAGTGTAATTGATGAAATTGTTGAGGCTGTTAAAGAATTGTCAAAAAACCGCATTGGAGCTTTACTAATTGTGGAAACTACAGGGCCAATTGATGAGCGAGATTTTTCTGTACCAGGAGTAAAGCTAAATGCGGAAGTTTCTAAAGAACTAATCCAGACAATTTTTCAGCCGAAAACTCTGTTACACGATGGAGCGACATTGATTCGTGGCTCACGGATCGTGTCATCAGGTATAATTTTACCACTTTCGGGACGCACAGCCTCGCGCCAGCTGGGAACACGCCACCGGGCAGCAATGGGAATTACTGAGCGGGTCGAAAATTGCATTTGTGTCGTTGTCTCTGAAGAAACGGGTTCTATTTCCTTAGCGGAACGGGGAACCCTAAATAGACCGCTGACGATTCGGAAACTGAAAGAGTCATTAGAAGCTCTTTTGTCCCCAACCGTGGATCGGGAAGCTGTTGCTCCTGGTCTGTTGAGTTTTGTTCGTCGGATAGGTGGGAAGACACTAGCACTGGTTTCACGTTTACTCAGATTACCATCGACCGCTTCTCGAGATAAAAAATGACACTACAACAAACTAAACTACAAGATTTACCTACCGATTTAAAACGAGAATTATTGCCGCAGCACGTTGCGGTGATTATGGATGGTAATGGTCGATGGGCTAAACGTCAGGGTCTACCCCGAATTATGGGTCATAAACGAGGAGTAGATGCTCTTAAAGATTTACTTCGCTGTTGTCAGGATTGGGGAATTCAAGCGCTCACAGCTTATGCTTTTTCAACAGAGAACTGGAAAAGACCGCAGGAAGAAGTAGATTTTTTGATGACTCTGTTTCAAAGAGTTTTGCGCCAAGAACTGCGGGAAATGGTTGAAGAAAATGTTCAAATTAAGTTTGTAGGGAATTTGCAAGACCTGCCGCGATCGCTCCAACAAGAAATTTCCCGTTCAATGGAAGAAACTAAGAATAATCGTGGTATCCGGTTTTCGGTAGCAACTAATTATGGCGGACGGCAGGAAATTTTACAAGCTTGTCAGGCGATCGCAAAACAAGTCCAGCAAGGTCTGCTACAACCCGATGAAATTAATGAACAGGTATTTGAAAGCCACTTGTACACAGCCGGCATTACTGACCCAGATTTGTTAATTCGTACTAGTGGAGAAATGCGCCTCTCAAATTTTCTTCTCTGGCAAATGGCTTATGGAGAAATTTATATTACCGATGCTCTCTGGCCCGATTTTGACCGTGCCGAATTTCATCGTGCCTTGTGTGCATACCAGAAAAGGGAGCGGCGATTTGGGAAAGTCTAAATCTATTTACGCTATTATGACTATACAAACAATACCTAATTAGTATAAAAAAAGTAATTAAATAATAGTCTGTGTAGTGTAAAATCCCAAAGTAAAAGTAAATATTGTGGCGATGCTTGATGTAAGTTTCATTGTGATTTGTTACCTTAATTGAGTAGAATATTTGCTAGTTCATAGATGGAATCAATGACTAAAGCTATAGCACCTATGCATGGATAAACAAAGTGAGTTAGTAGTCTCATTTAAAGCTCATAAAACTGACAAATAGATTCTGGTTTTACAGGACATTTTTTGTGTAATATAGAATTATTGCCAATATTAATAAACTTCATTTTTTTCAGTACAGACAAAGGCTTGATATCGCTGATTTTATTTGAGCCGAGGTCGAGAAAAGTTAAATTACTCAGAGTGGACAAGGACTTGATATCACTAATTTGATTTAAATTGAGGGAGAGAATAGTCAAATTAGTCAGATTGGACAAAAACTTGATCTCACTGATTTTATTTGAGCCGAGGTCGAGAAAAGTCAAATTAGTCAGAGTGGACAAGGGTTTGATATCATTCATTTGATTTTTGAGGAGGGAGAGAATAGTCAAATTAGTCAGATTGGACAAAAACTTGATCTCACTGATTTTATTTGAGCCGAGGTCAAGAACAATTAAATTAGTCAGAGTAGACAAAGGCTTGATATCACTGATTTGATTTGAGTGGAGCAAAAGATCGGTCAAATTAGTCAGAGTAGACAAAGGCTTAATATTACTTATTTGATTTGATCTCAGGGAAAGAGAAGTCAAATTAGTCAGATTGGACAAAGGCTTGATATCGCTGATTTGATTTGAGTTAAGGTCAAGAAAAGTCAAATTAGTCAGAGCGGATAAAGGTTTGATATCGCTGATTTCATTTGAGTAAAGGGAGAGATAAGTCAGCTTGGTAAGTCTTTGGTTAGCCTGCTTGCAATTTTGAGTTTGGGCTTTCTCTAAAAGAACCTTAACAGTATGTTTTGTCTGTGGAGGTAAAGTTGATTTCTGCTGACACCAATCTGTAAGGCTTTTGGGAGTTGCCAGAGGAGCAGCAATAGTCTGTGTGCTGTAAAATCCCAGAGTAAAAGTAAATATTGTGGCGATCGCTAAAGTAAGTTTCATTGCATGAGATTATACTTTCAAAGTATGCAATTACACTATACAAGCATACCCTAAAGCTTGGTATAAAAAAGTAGTTGAGGAAAAATAAAATCAGCTATTTTTCGGTCGTCGCAATTTCTGAGAACCAATTGGGCCAAGAATTTGGTTAAGGCTACGCAACTGTTCTGCTGTACCCATACCAATTAGCCGATCTCCCGGCATTAAAATCGTATCGCCAGTGGGGCCACCGATTAAAGTCCCATCAACGCGGCGAATTGCCAGAACCAATGCTCCAGATTGCGATCGCAATCTCGCCTTTTGCAAACTTTGACCCACAAAAGGACAGAAAGCTGGGTCGAGTAAAAATTCTTCCATATACAACTGGCGGTCTGCACCAGTCAAAATCCCATCTACAAAATCCAATACTTGGGGCCTGAGAGCCGCAGCAGCCATCCGCTTTCCACCAGTAATATAGGGGGATATCACTTCATCTGCACCACCGCGTCGTAACTTCTGCAAAGCTTCTTCTGTACTTGCCCGTGCGATCACCCGAATTCCTGAATTCAGCGTTTTTGCTGACAAGACGATGTATAAATTTTCAGCATCAGAGGGAAGGGCTGCAACGATACACATCGCTCGTTCAATACCAACTTTTAGGAGTGTGTCATCTAATGTAGCGTCACCTTGGTATGCTGTGTAACCTTCAGTCTGTGCCCTTTGTATTGATTCTGTCTCCGAATCAATTACTACAAAAGCTACACCTTCTGTCCGAAATTCCTTGGCAATTTGCCGACCAGTCCGACTAAATCCACAGATGATGTAATGTTCTGATAGGGATTCCATTAACCGCCTCTGTTGTTGTAGCCGAATTCCTTCTTGAAAGTACCCTTGAATAATCGCTTCTGTAAATCTATTGACAATGTAACCGATATTGACTACACCTAACAAAATCAGGGCAATTGTAAACAATCGTCCTCGACTACCGAGTGGTTGTGTCTCTCCGTATCCCACAGTCGCCAAAGTGATAACTGTCATGTAAGCTGCATCTTCCCATGACCAGCCCTCCACTAACCAGTACCACAAAGTGCCAATCAAGAAAACACCACCAAGAGCGATCGCCCCAGCCATCAACTCTTTTTGGATACGTTGATATTTTTGCTCAAGTGTTGAGAATGAGGTAAAAATAGTACTTTGAACCTAATTTTTCTAGTTTTCTAGTAACTTTTTAATATTCGTCCTTTTTAGTATATTTAATCTAAGTAAGTGGGTAAGAATAAATCAAACGAAGTTACGCCATGTAAAATTAATTTGTCTCTTAGTACAGCTTTGCGTGGAAAAATCAAGGTTTAATTTTTTTCACCACCGCCAGGCCTTTGAGGCCATATAAGCGTTAGTTTAAGAAGAAGTACGAGTTGTGCTAAATAAAAAGTATTTTTTAGGGATTTCTAGGAAACTAGTAAATAACTATATAATGAAAAACTTTCAGGAGGAGCGGTAGTGAGCCTACAAACTCTCGTTGACCAAGCCACCATCCCCCCAGATTCAGGGTCTGTAGCATCTAGTCCCTTTGATACAGATAGCTTTAATGAAGCTGTCATGTCTACCTACGCCCGGTTTCCCTTAGCCCTAGAACGGGGTGCTGGATGCCGGGTTTGGGATACGCAGGGGCGGGAATATCTGGACTTTGTAGCGGGAATTGCTACTTGTACTTTAGGACATGCCCACCCAGCGATGGTAGAAGCGGTAACACGCCAAATCCAAAAGCTGCACCATGTCTCTAATTTGTATTACATTCCTGAGCAAGGTGAATTGGCAAAATGGCTTGTCGATCATTCCTGTGCCGATCGCGTATTTTTCTGCAACTCTGGAGCTGAAGCTAACGAAGCCGCAATTAAACTGGCACGGAAATACGCTCACACAGTATTAGACATTGAAAAACCGATTATTTTAACCGCCAATGCCAGTTTCCACGGACGGACTTTGGCAACGATTACAGCCACGGCTCAACCGAAGTATCAAAAATACTTCGATCCCTTGGTTCCTGGGTTCCACTACGTAAATTACAACGATATTAACGCTGTGGAAGTAGCGATTAGCGAGTTGGATGAAGGCGATTATCGGGTAGCAGCAATTCTGATCGAGCCATTGCAGGGAGAAGGCGGTGTACGTCCAGGAGATGTTGCCTATTTCAAAAAGCTCCGGCAAATTTGCGATGAAACTGGCATTTTATTGATTTTCGACGAAGTGCAAGTAGGTATGGGGCGCAGTGGCAAATTATGGGCTTACGAACACCTCGGTGTTGAACCGGATATTTTCACCAGTGCTAAAGGCTTAGGTGGTGGTGTCCCCATCGGTGCAATGATGAGCAAGAAATTCTGCGACGTTTTTCAACCAGGAGAACACGCCAGTACCTTTGGTGGTAATCCTTTTGTGTGTGGTGTAGCACTCAGTGTTTGCCAGACATTGGAACGGGAAAATATTTTGCAGAATGTGCAAGACAGGGGTGAACAGTTGCGAACTGGATTGAGGGCGATCGCAGCTAAATATCCTCAGCACATTGGCGAAGTTCGGGGTTGGGGTTTAATCAACGGTTTGGAGTTACGAGCCGACATCGAGATAACCGCAGCCGATGTCGTCAATGCTGCCATCAAGGAAGGTGTATTGCTAGTACCAGCCGGGCCAAAAGTAGTCCGGTTTGTGCCACCATTAATTGTTACAGAGGCGGAAGTCAACACTGCCTTGCAAGCTGTAGACAAGGCGATGTCTAACGACAAGCCGTAGAACGTCTACGCTATTCTTACCAAATAGAATATTGTTTGTTTTGTGTAGAGACGTTGCAATGCAACGTCTCTTTTTCATTCTGGGGAAATTTCTCGATAAGCTTGCCGACACTGCTCATAATTGTCTGGCAAAATCTCAGCATTACCAAAACATAATTGCTCGTGAGTAGTAATTAAAGTTTCATAAGGCTGTATGGGAGTCACAGACGATCGCAGCAATTGCAAATATTCTCCATCAGTACGGCTGAGTTTGTGGGGTGCGATCGCATTTTTATCCAACTGCTGCAACATCGCTAAATAAACACAACGGCAGGCCTGACGGTAGTTACCTTGACGATAAAATTCTTGCGATCGCTCCAACAAAAGCGCGATAGATGAATCATTAGAGCGAGTTTTGACGCGAAAATCAGTGAGATTGCCACTTCTATTTAGCCAAGAATATATATAGGGACTGAATTCTCGCCATAATCGCCAACCCACCCACGCTACAAATAATCCCAGTACCAACCAAAACAGGAATTTCAACAATTCGCCAAGCCAAGGGCTAATTGACCATCCAGTAGGCAATTCTGGTAAAGCCCGTTCAAAGCGGTAAAACTGGTATTCCCACCATTCACCCGCTTGTTGTTGGAATTGAGACAAATGCCAACTCCAGCTAGTTTTTTCAAAAGTATCTGTCATAGAGGAGAGTGGGGAGTGGAAAAGCAGGGGGCAGGGGTGCAAGGGAGCAGGGGAGCAGGGGAGAAGTTGCAGTAAGTTTTATCCCTCTGCTTCTCTGATCCTTTGCACCTCTGGCTGTTTTCAATGCCCCATGACCAATGACCAATGACTAATGACTAATGACTGTTGACTCTTTTTTTATCATTAGCCAGCCGATGACAACAAGTAGGGCACCCAATGCAAGAAATCCTAAATCCCAAGCTAACTCATTTGGGCCTGGTTTGACATGATGAACACCGAGAATTTGGTGGTCAATTAAACCTTCAATAAAGTCGAACAACCCAGTCCCAATTAGTATCGATCCAATAAAGATTTGTGATGACCAAGGAACATCATCACGTCTTCCAGCACGCCATAGTAGCACAAGTCCTGCCACGGTGAATACCCAATCCAAGGTATGAAACAATCCATCCCACACCATGTTCAAATCTATATTCGCCCTATTTGTCAGAGGCCTAATGTTACTAAGCATGTGATGCCACTGGAGGATTTGATGCAGTAAAATTCCATCAATAAACCCTCCAAGACCCACACCAAGAAAAATTCCAGCAGTAATTAGTGGTGCGCGTCGGTTGAGGGTTTCACTTTTCGCCTCCATTGTCAACCTCATAGATAGGCTTTTTTACCAAAATACAACTCTTTTGAGAGAAATATCTTCTATCTTGAGGTCAGTACGATTGTTTAACTTACATTAATCAATCTTCAAATTTAATCTGCATACCCGCTTTTACTGGGTCGAAATCTTGGGGAAAATGGGTGCTGCGATCGCAGTCTGCTTTTTCCAGGTTCGCTCCTTTAAGAGCGGCTTGGCGGAGATTCGCTGACATCAATAATGCTCCCCTAAGATCGGCATCCTTCAGATTAGCTTGACTCAAATCGGCAAAGCTCAAATCAGTTCCCCTCAAATTAGCGTTACTCAGGTTAGCTTCACTCAAGTCAGCATAACTTAGGTCAGATCCTTTCAAGTTAATGCCTTGCAAATCAGCATTACCCAGTTCTGCTTTACTAAAGTTCCGTTTTCCTGCTGCATAACTCTCCACGAGAGTAGCGGCACTATTTATCGGCTGTTGAAAATTGACTTCAGGCATATAACAGCGTCACAGATTGCTCGTTCTTACTTTCATCTTCCCCTTTTAATTACGAATTACGAATTAGTAATTATACTTCCTAAATGTAATACATTAGTTCCTTCTGCTGTCGGATCGATCTTCGTTCACAAAGGTCTTGGAGTGTATATTTTGCCAAAACAGAGTTAGCAGCCTGACGTGCTTCTTGCCAAACTTCCTGAATTAGCTCACCTTCTACCGTGTTGGGAGGAGGATCAGAAGGAGAGACAACAATATCTGACCCTTCCATGCAGCTAAAAGCATCCAACACTGTAATTTTTCCGGGATCTCGTGCCAGAACATAGCCACCTTTGGCTCCGCGTATACTCTTAATTAAACCTCCACGTCTTAATGTCGCTAGGAGTTGTTCTAAATAGCGGTTCGGGATGTCTTGCAAAGCCGCTATCTCTCGAATTTGTAGGGCTTCACCGTTAGGGTAGCAGGTTGCTAACTCTAACAGGGCTAGAAGTGCGTATTCTGATTTGTTAGAGATTACCACAGGCGTAATATTTTAAGCTCATATTTAAAGATACAAAGTCTTTGAGTTTGTTTCCCTAAGCTACTGCGAAGAAAAACTTTACAATCAACCTATTGTTGACCGGCTTACTCCACTTTAAAGACCTTCTAGCATACAAGCAATTACTTTTGTTTTTAAATTCGATAAATAAAAGTGATTGATTAGTTATACATGGAAATTTATTGAAAATGGCAGAATAACTGTAAAGGTAGTTCCCCCATCGATCGCACTTTCAACTGTAATTTCGCCGCCGTGTAAATCTACAGCCTGCTTGACAATGGACATCCCTAATCCCATTCCTGGGATATTGGCTGTATTACTAGCGCGATGGAAGGGTTCAAAGATGTGTTCAATGTCAGAAGCAGGAATGCCAATACCAGAATCTTGAGTCTGAAATATAGCTTGCTCGTTGCTAGTGGTTACAGAAAACCTAACTGTACTTCCAATAGGAGAGTATTTTAGACAATTTGAGAATAAATTACTCAAGATTTGGCGCAGTAGTTTCGCGTCTAAGTTAGCTTCTGTACATTGGCACTCACTGCTAAAAGCGATCGCGTGTTGTGAGCGATCGCTCTGTTGTAATTCTTCTAATAAATCGCGGCAAAACTCCACCAAATTTATGGGTGTTGGATTAAACTCTAACTTGCCTGTTTCATCCTGACTCACCATCAATACATCATTCAACAACTGGGTTATATGCATCACTGATGTTTGAATACGACGCAGGTGGGTTTGTTGTCGCTGTTCGCTCCAGAGGTGGCGATAATGTTCTAGTAGTTCCGCAGAAGAGTGGATGGTAGCCAAAGGAGTGCGAAACTCATGAGAGGTGATGGTGAGCAAGCGGGATTTAAGTTCGCTAAACTCCCTTTCTTTCGCAAGTGCTTGTCGCATCGCCTCTTCTGCCCATTGCAACTTGGCTTGGGTTCGCTTGCTTTCGCTAATGTCGCGCAATAGCCAGCGCAGACTAACTAACTCACTAGATTGATTACGGATAGCAGCAACCTTAACCGCAGCCATAATAGGTGTTTTGTCACGCGGCCGCAGGGTTACTTCCCACTCTTGCATTTTCCAGTCTGGGAATTGGGCGCGATCGCGCAGATGATTTAGTTTCAAATGAAAAGCAATTATTTCTTTCTCAAGTACAAAAATCCCTATGGATGTGCCCAACAACGAACTTTTAGAAATGTTAAGCAGAGTGGTGGCGGCTGAGTTAGCTTCCTGAATTATCCCTTTTGTATCAGTCACAAAATAAGCGTCTGGTACTTCCTCAAATAGTTCTTGGTAGCGTTGACCTTGTGCTACCAAAGCCTGTTGAGTTTTGGATAATTCTTCATTCTGCTGCTTTAAATCTTCATTTACTAGTTGCAGTTCTTCCAACGCGAGGTAAACTTCTTTGAATACTGCGTTGACGAGTTCAATATCTGCTTGTGCTTTTTGCTGTTCGCTCTGGCGTTGCAAGAGGGCGACGCGCTTACGCATATTCTCTATCTGCAAAGCTAAATCGTCCAAATTCACGCTCTTGCTCCTAATTTCTAAAGTGGGGTTTTGTTTTAGATTCCCTATTTAGACGATCTTAGCTTTTGGAGTTTAGCAGTTATCAGTAATTTCAGTGTAGTTTTAACGTGAGTTCGACGAGTGCTATTTTGATCTCTCCCCCAGCCCATTTCCTACGAAAAGAGGGGAGCAAAAACCCTATTTTATCGTTACTCCTTTCTCTCCTTACGGAGACGCAACGCGTTCGCCTTTTAGGAGAGGGAGGCTGGGAGGGAGAGGTCTGTTGAACTCACGTAGTTTTAGTAATTTTAATTCTCTGGGGTAATTAGGACTGAATACAGCAGAATTCAGAAGTAAAATGCTCTTTGTACCTAGCTTTAAGACGAATCGTTGTGTATTTAACCTTCTTTCAAATCTGCTGGAAGTAATTAAGCGGTTTTCATTTGTTTACTATTTTTGTCTGGAAATGTTACTCAATTGCTCTCGTAGGTCTGCCCATTTAATACCTTCTAGGCTAGGCAAAACAATATGAGCGGCTCCAACTCGTTCAACAGGGCCGAGTCCTACTGCCCACATCCCAGCGGCTAGAGCGGCTTCAACACCTGCTGCGGCATCTTCTACAACCACAGATTGCGCTGGTTCGATTCCTAGCTGCTTGGCTGCGTACAGAAATAGGTCGGGTGCTGGCTTAGGTTCTTGTACACTGTAACCGTCTGCGATCGCATCTACTTTGTCCACAATGCCCAATCGCTCTAGTACGGGGCGGGCATTTTTACTTGCTGAACCAATACCGATCTTAATACCAGCTTGCCGTAGTTCATCCAGCAAGGCGATCGCACCTGGCAATAAATCCTGGGGTGTCATGTTTTGGATCAATTCGACGTAATAGCGATTCTTACGCTCCATCATCTCCTCAATTTGTGCTTCCGAATACGCTCTATCGCCAATAATCAGCATCAGGGAAGCACGACGAGATACACCCCGCAAGGCTTCGTTCGCTTCCCGATTAAACGGTATACCCTCTTCATCTGCTAGTATCTGCCAAGCTAGATAGTGAAGTTCTGCTGTATCTGTTAACACACCATCTAAATCAAAGATAAATCCTTGGATGTTGGGCATGGGCGAGGGTTCATGGGAAACAAGAGGCAGCGGAGGGGAAAAACTTACTGCAACTTCTCCCCCGCTCCCCTGCTCCTCGGTCACTGAGCGTAGCCGAAGTGCTGCCCCCCCGCTCCCTTGCCCCTCGGTCACTGAGCGTAGCCGAAGTGCAGCCTCCAATTCCCCATGCAAATCGAAGTCATGCCATGTCCCGCGCCAGTGCAGTTTAAACTTCAGGCGCGTCCAGCCAGGGGGAAGATGCGGATTGGCTACAGGGCCATTTTCAGTTAGCTGGATACCACCGAATCCAAAAATTACAGCTTGCCAAATACCGCCTGCACTAGCGCCGTGAATTCCATCGTTGGTGTTACCTCGGTTATCTTCAAGATCCACCATTAACGCCCGCATAAACTGTTCGTAAGCTTCGGTTGATTTGCCCAAGTCTGAAGCTAAGATGGCCTGAACTGCTGGGCCAAGGGACGAACCATAAGTAATATCAGTGCGGGGTGCGTAGTAGTCCCAGTTTGTCTGCAACGCTTTTTCGTTATAGGGAAAATCTGCTGATTCCCGCATTAGATATAGGAGCATTAATATATCTGGTTGCTTGATTACTTGATATTTGTTGATTTGATTGACACCTAAGATGGCTTGCATAGAGCGATCGCGTGGTTCGTAATCTGCTAAATTGATATCTTCCGATTGGAAAAATCCCTCGAACTGCTCGATTAGTTCTGTTGATGGGTCATAGAGAAACAAGATTTTAGCGATGATATCTTGCCAGTGCAATCGTTCCTCTGGGGTGAGCTTTAGTTTCTGTTCTAGTTCGCTGGTTCGTTCGGGGAATTTGTCAGCCAACCAATCATAAATTGCGATCGCTTTCTCTAAATGCCATTGCGCCATCCGGTTTGTAAAGGCGTTGTTGTGGACGAATTCATGGTATTCATCTGCTCCAATTACTCCCCGAATTTCATACCGTTCGCGCTCAGGATTGAATTCGACTCGACTACCCCAAAAGATCGCCGCATCTAAGATAATCTCTGCGCCACACTTTTGCATCCAGTTATCATCACCAGTCGCTTGCCAGTAGTTCCAGACTGCGTAGGGGATATCTGCATTGATATGAATTTCGCGATCGCGACACCAAATCCGCACATCTTCACCATAAAAATCACTGCCAATAGCCCAACGTGGTGTGACTTCATCTCCGGTATCAGCACTTTCCCAGGCAAACATTGCCCCTTTATAGCTATAATGGACTGCCTTGCGTCTAGCTCCGGGTAAAGTGTGCCAACGGTAACTGAGTAAATTGCGGGCGATCGCTGGTTGGGTAAACAGAAACAAAGGCTGCATAAAAATTTCTGTATCCCAAAAGATATGACCGCGATAGCCAAACCCAGAAAGGGTTTTAGCAGGAATGCTCACCTTGTCATCATCCCGTGGTGCCGCAATCAGCAGTTGAAACAGATTGTAGCGAACAGCAAAAGTAGCTGTACTATCGCCTTCGATGAGGATGTCACTTTGCTGCCAAACCTCATCCCACGCTTGTTCGTTGGCTTTTAGTAACGTTTCATAGTCTGGCAGGTGCGCGAGTTTTTCTTGAGCAGCTGGCACTGGTGTGTCAATCTCCCGCGAGGTAAAAACTGTGACAAGTTTTTCTACAGTTACAGTCTGTTGCGCCTTAGCCAAGAAGGTCGTGCTTAAGGTCGGATAACCAGGTGCTGTATTGACTTGCAAAGATGCTTCGGTGCCTAATATTGTCACCTTAGCTGCCATACCGAGTTCAATTCGGGAACTGCGGGTACGGCGTTGCAACCAGATTCCTTGGTCGATTTTGCCCTGATCTAGTCCTTCCCAGTGATTAAAACCCTGATTTTCTGGATAGCCATTGATACTAGCTTGAACTTCGATTACCCCCTCAAAATCTACTGGGGTGATATGGCAGCGTAACGCCAACACATGCGGATCTGCAAGACTAGCAAAGCGTTCAAAGCTGATGTCTATCGTATCGCCACTGGGAGAGCGCCAACGCACCGCCCGGATCAGTAATCCTTGGCTTAAATCAAGTTGGCGATCGTAGCGTAGTATCTCACCTTGATCGAGACGGAAGCGATCGCCGTTTACAATCACTATCAAAGGTAGCCAATCAGGGCAATTTACCAGTTCAGTGTAAACTACAGGCACATCATCGTAGACACCGTGGATAAAAGTAGCTGGCGATGCATGAGGATAACCTTCCTCAAAACTGCCTCTTGTTCCCAGGTATCCATTACCGATCGTAAAGACGGTTTCTTTGGAGTGCAATTGCTCAGGGCCAAACTGGGTTTCGATTAATATCCAGTCTGTGTAAATAAAATGGCGAGAACGACCTTTTGTTTGCATAAGTTGAGAGTGGGGATTTTGAGTCTTTGAGCTAGATGAACGGAGTTCAGAGGTGGATGAACGGAGTTCCGAGGTGGATTCATCCAGTTCAGAGGTGAATTCATCCAGTTCAGAGGTGGATGAACGGAGTTCTGAGGTGGATGAATCCAGTTCAGAGGTGGATGAACGGAGTTCTGAGGTGGATGAATCCAGTTCAGAGGTGGATGAACG
>NZ_JAVRCE010000080.1:0-5831 GCF_034530915.1 Nostoc sp. DedQUE09 | reverse complement strand
TGAATCCAGTTCAGAGGTGGATGAACGGAGTTCTGAGGTGGATGAATCCAGTTCAAAGGTGGATGAACGGAGTTCTGAGGTGGATGAATCCAGTTCAGAGGTGGATGAACGGAGCTCCGAGGTGGATGAATCCATTTCTAACTCTCCCTTGCTCCTCTGCTCCTCGCTCACTGAGCGTAGCCGAAGTGCTGCTCCTCTGCTTCCCCGCTCCCCCACTCCCCACTCCCCACCCCCTCATCCCCCCTTATGCTTTTCCAAAATCTTTTCGATTCTGGGTTTATAAATGAGATGAAATAAGGTTTCCATATAGCGATCTCTGGCTTCGTTATTTTCGGGAGCAACAAAGTTCCAAAAACTAAACATTTTAGCAAGCAGTAGTAATTGATTGCTATGTAAGTGCCAATTATATTTGTGATGAATTCGCTGGCTCATCCATTCTGAAACTTCTTGCCAGTATTGAGTATGAGTATCACATTTATCAAGAAAGTCTAAAATTTTCGTTGCTGTTCCTTCTAAGTCTGTAGGATTAACGTTAAATCGGTTTTCTTGGTTCTGGATAATTTCTAAAGAACCGCCAAATTGAGTAGCAAAAGTTGGCAAACCAGAAATCATAGCTTCCAAAATACTGCGACCAAAGGATTCAAAACGGGCAAAATGGACATAAATACCCTGAGAATCTGCAACTACTCGGTAGGCTTCGCCGATGTCGCTACTAGAGATACGCATTCCCACCCACCGAATCTTGCCATCGAGATGATATTGCTCGATGATCTCATGGAGTTTTTGAATTTCTTCTGCTTCTTCTGAGTTTGTAGCTTCATGTAGATGCAGTTTAGTAGTTAAGAGAATCAGGTTGCAACGGTCTTGCAACGCCTGACTTCTACCAAAACATTCAGCTAAACCAGTGAAATTTTTAATTGAAGTTATGGTATCGAGGGCAAAGATTGGTCGCTTATGGGGGTGGTCTAAATGACCAAGGATTTGTGGGTCTTCGCGGCTAAATAGTAAGTCGTGAACTTGTCTGCAAAGGTTAGAATCTCGGTTTTCTTGTTGGCTGTAGGGAAAGAAAATATTTTCGTTTACTCCCGGCGGCACTAAGTTAAATTTAGGACTAAACAAATCAATTCCATCAACCACATGATATAACTGTGGCATCGTAAAGCACTTGTACGACTCGTATTGACCTATAGTATCGGGTGTGCCGACAATTTCTTGATAGGACGATGTAATAATGAAGTCGGCTGCATTCATGCTAATCAAATCAGCGGTGAATTGTGCTGAGAAATGATATTTATCTTCTAAATCTTGCCAATATAAATTGCTAAATAGATATTTCGGTTTTTCCAAAGAATGGGCAATGTTACACTGGGTAACTTTCATGCGGCGAGATAGTATAAAGGCCACTAAGTTACCGTCGCTGTAATTGCCAATGATCAGACTAGGTTTGCCTTGAAATTGAGTTAGTAATTCTCTTTCTGCATCTAGAGCAAATTGTTCTAAATAAGGCCAAATCTCAAATTTAGAAATCCAATTATTCGTAATTTCTGGATTGAATTCACCAAAAGGAATGCGCAATATCCAAGCATTTTCGGTATCTTGGACTTTTTCTAAGGGCAGGTTACAAAATGTGCCTTCACAGTTAGGGATTAATCGGGTGAGAATAATCACATGGGGTTTAATACCTAGCTGGTCGAGTCCAGCGAGTTTGATTTGTTCGCGCAGCTCGTTTTCTAAGCTGCGAGCTTGTTCGAGGACGTAGATAACTTGACCGAGTGTTTCATCTCTTCCCAAAACATCCTCCTGTCCCACCCATCCGTGAATGGAGATGAGGACGACGCGAAAGACGGCGGGGACGCGAGCTACAAATGTTTCTAAGATGCCAGGTTCTGGGGAATAAATAAGTCGGTCGAGGAGTTCTAAAGTTTCCGAGACTCGCGCCGCAGTGTTACCCCAACCCGGCTCAAAGCCGAGTTTTTGGAGGTCAAAGCTAAATTTCTCATAAGGTTCATCAGGCGATCGCTCACTCAGCAATTTGAGCGCTTGCTTAATTTGTTTAGCTAACTGAATACCGGAGGGAATGCGATCGCTCAACAACAGGCGAATACCATTATATTGCAGCCCATGTAATGCTTGAAATAACATTTCTACCCAATATCCAGGGTCAGTCAATAATTGATTGCACAGGTAACGATTGAGAAAAGCTAAACCTTGACCAATATTTCTCGCGTCGTCGATTCTCGGAGAACTCTCATAGAAGGGGTGGAGGTCAATTTCGAGGATATGGGGTTGGTAGCGGTTGACTAGACGATCTCTCACATCTAACAGCGCTTGAGGCGTCATCGGCTCGAAGCTGCTAAAATCGGCTGTCAGTCGCCAAACTTCTTGATTGGCAATCCTCGGTCGAATCACGAACCACGTACTTTCCTCTTCGAGAATTATTTCGTGGGTGTATTGTATTATTTTGCCAATAGAAGAAGAGTAGTAAAAATAGGCTGGCTTTTGGGATTGATGACAGTAGTCGGCAAAAGCTTGCAAAATCTCATTTCTTAGAAAGTAATGCTTACCTGAAGCACTCAACGCATAAATCAACTGATGTAGAGCAGTTTTTTCATCACCGTTGGAGAGAGTTTGAACTAGTTCATACATGATGACGAATTCCAGAAATTTATTTAGGTAACAACCTCATATTTCTTTCCAGTTTTCGGTTTGCTGAGGTATATTCCCCAACTGATTGTAAATTACTATAAAAATGTTTGCGTCTAGCTCTAGGATGAAAGGCTGTGAGAACTTCAAATCTATGGGATGAGAGAGTGGAGGAAGGCGGACAAGGGAAAATTGTTGAACAAGTTTCCTTCTCAATCAGGTATAAAACACTATTCCCGATTAAGTACTAAAGCAAAATTGGAGCGATCGCTAGTGGAACATCACGTCATAATTAACAATTCAAAATTCAAAATTAATTTACGATAAATTAAATCCAGCAAGTTTTAGCATAATAAAATTAAATGTAAGTAGATTAAAAGCTGTTTACATTTGACTTCCGCCTTGCAATACTAGTCTTATATCAAGCCTATATTAATAATTTTTTGCAGTGCTTTTTCAAAGCTTATACCCTGTTTAAGAGCGATATACAAAAATACTATTGCAGCTGAACGAATTGAATTATCGCAATGTATCAAAGTCGGTTTAGGTAGTTTATTGATGACTTGATATATTTGAAGCATACCTTGATGATTAATATATTCAGATTGAGTTGGGAAATTAACATAATATAATCCCAAAAGCTCAGTTTTTTCCTGTTCATTAGCCAGCAAGCCTGTTTCGTCAGGCAAACGCAAGTTCAGTACAGACTTATAACCCCCATTAGCTATTTGTTGCAGCTGATCTAGTGTAATTTGCCCAGCGATCGCTAACTCATCATTAATTTCTCTAATAATGTTCATCAGCCGGATTAACCCCATTTTGCCGACATTGCCCAGCCTCTAAACTTAGCAAGACAATTTGAGGAACTTGTGAGGAAATTATCAAAGTATAAGGATATAAGGGCATGGGGCATTGGGTACAAGAGGCAGAGGGGCAGAGAGGCGGAGGGGCAGAGGGCAAAAACTAGACTACAACTTCTTTTCTCCCCTGCTCCCCTACTGCCCTGCTCCCCTGCTCCCCTGCTCCCCTGCTCCCTGCCCCCTGCCTTTTAGCGGCAGGCAAATTATAAAAGTTGCGCCTTGGCTGGCGACGCTGTTAGCTGTAATGCTGCCTTGATGAGCTTCTATAATGCGCTTGGCGATCGCTAACCCTAGACCGCTACTACTGCCTTTACGGGAAGGGTCTGTTGTATAAAACTGCTCAAAAATTCGGGGCAAATCACCCTCACTAATACCTGTTCCCTGGTCTTGAATTTTTATAACTGCTTGTTTATTCTCGCTGTACCCAGAAATAAAGACCAAAGAATTGGGTACTGAATGTTTGATAGCGTTGTCTAGCAAATTTAAAATAGCCTGTAATAACCGTTCTGGATCGCCTTGTAGTTGTAAATCAGCCACGTTGAGGCGCACAGATACGCCAATGGCTTGCATTCGAGGCTCCATCGCACTGACAGCACGGTTAATCAGACCGTGCAGTGAGAAGGTTTGCTGTTCGAGTTGAGTAATTCCTGCTTCTAAGCGTCCCAGATCAAGCAGGTCATGAATCAGTCGTGATAAGCGTTTGATTTCGTTCTCAATAGTTTGAAAGAAGCGATCGCGCAATTGCGGTTCTTCGTATGCACCACTTCTGAGTGCGTCTATCGTTACCTGAACGTTGCTGATGGGTGTGCGAAGTTCGTGGGAGACATTTGCTAAAAAAGCTCGGCGCTCTTGATCTAGAGAAGCCAACCGTTCACTCATCCGGTTTAGCTCTGTTGCTAACTGATCTAACTCATTGTTTTCATAGATAATTAGCTTGTCACCAAAATCACCACTACCTAAGCGAATTGCAAAGTTCCGCATAGTTTCAATTGGTTTTGAGAGACTTCGAGCAAAGCGAGTACTGATTAGGGCACATAGCAAGATTGTCAGCGCCAGCGTTCCCAAAACACTCCAAATCACCCTAGCGAACTGACGCTGAAGGTGATCCAAAGTAATGGACATTCGCAGCACGCCCAGTAATTGACCATTACGCACAATTGGTCTAGCGATGTATAGGCGATCTTCAGTTGATAAAATCCCTTTTGCAACCCCTTGCGACGGACGATTTTGTAGAGCTTCCGATACTCCGGTAACTTTGTACCAGTCTTTAACCTGTTTGTCTAGCCGTGGGTCAGAAGTTGCCAGAAGACGACCATGTTGATCAAAAATGCGAAGTGCCACAGTTTGTGGCGCTCCATACCGTTTCACCAGTAATTCTACCTGTTGCAGATTCTTTTCTTCTAAAGCATCTGCTGCACTCTCACTCAAGGCAGCTGTCCAATTATCCAAATCCATTTGCCGCGATCGCATGAAGTAGGCATGGAACGACCACAGGATATAGCCTGCCATCACCGAGGTTCCCAAGGTGATCAGTAACAGGTAAGTGGCTAACAGCCGAGCATGAATCGAATTTAGTTTGATGCGAGGCAACCAAATCATCTTTGAAACTAATCCCCAGAACGACGGCGCAACACTGCTTTTATCCGCGCCAGTAGTTCACGGGTATTAAATGGCTTGGTTACATAATCATCCGCTCCTGCTTCCAAGCCCCAAACTTTATCAATATCTTGATCTTTTGCTGTCAGCATGACAATGGGAACATCCGAAAATGCCCTAATTCGCCAACAAACCTCCATGCCGCCAACCTCCGGTAGCATGAGGTCGAGCAAAATTACATCTGGTACTTCTTTGTGAAACTGTTTGATAGCACTATGCCCATCTGCTGCCGTTGTCACTGTATAGCCTTCTTTTTGTAGCGTGTAAGTTAGGCTTTCGCGTAGGGGTGCTTCATCATCGACTAATAATATATGGGGCATTTTAGATTAGCAATCAGTCCAGCATTAAATCATAATTTTACCTTCTCAAGTAGCCGTTTCCCTGACATTGTTCTCAGGACAGAAAGCGATTACTTCGAATTACGTGGGATGAATTTATTCTCCGAATTATCCCATTTTTAAAGACGATGATGGAACACTATTAGAACAGCCGTATGTTGTAGGCGAACCGCAGAGACGCAGAGGAAACAAAGAGAAGAGAAAAAATGCTTAACCCAAGGGTATTGACTTCTAGACGATCTATTAAGCATCGTCGAGAAGTTAGTTTAAAACTTGTCTTTAGAGACTATTTATAAAGTAAATCTAAAGAAGGCTAGCCAAGTATAATTGCAAA
>NZ_JAVRCE010000079.1:0-33774 GCF_034530915.1 Nostoc sp. DedQUE09 | reverse complement strand
GAGTGCTGAGTGCTGAGTGCTGAGTGCTGAGTGCTGAGTGCTGAGTGCTGAGTAAATTTAAGAAGTACTCAGTATTTCCGCACTGAGGTAAAAGCCCCGTCTGCAAGTGCGCGGAATCTTCTTATAGGAAAAGGTTGATATCCCGCAAGAGTGTGGGCGGTCTTTTTACTCTAAGCTGAGGAACTCAGCACCCAGCACTTTTCATAGCAATTTGCTTTAGGGACGCATAAGTATGCGTCCCTTTTGACTTCCGCCTTGCGGTACTGGGGATCTTTTTCAAAGCCAATTACCGATCGCAACCATTGGTGCCCAATATGCAGGATGATCGTACATGATATTGACACCTTCAGATGGCGGTAATTTCTTAGCATGAATCATTCTAATTTGAGCCTTTTGCAAAGCTTCTGCAATACTCATACCAGTGTTACGATAGTTGGCGTAAAATGTTTTGACTAGTTCGGATGTCGATTGATCCGTAACACTCCACAAAGATGCGATCGCAGTTTTAACTCCAACTTGTAATGCAACTCCAGCTAATCCTAGTGTGGCACGGTCATCACCAACTGCGGTTTCACAGGCCGTGAGTGTGAGTAGTTCGACATTATCTGATTTGCTGTTAAGGTTTCGCAGTGAGTTTTCTAATTGGCTTATGGTAAGTTTTTGGTTTTTCCCGGTGACAATGAAGGTGTCTTCAGGAATGATCCCAAATTGAGCGTGACTAGCTATGTGAACAATGGGATATGTGGTTTTATCAAGTTTGTCTTGAAAACTTTCGAGGAGAAAATTATCGTCAATCAGGGGGGTATGATTGGGGAATATACTTTGAACTGCATTGACTTCATCGGGAACCGCAAAAAGCTGTTCAAAAGTCTTGCCGTCGATGGTAGCTTCTTTTGTCAAACCCAAAATTAACGCCTTTTGCGTACTGCGATCGCGTAGTTTAGGTGTGGTTAGTCGTAAACTGGGAGTTGTTGCAACTGCATAAGTTTCGACTAAATATTTCTTTTGTTGGCTGTCATAAAGTGCCGCCATTGGAACGCTACGCAAAAACCCATCCTGAATAAATACCAGAGTTTTGACTTTCTCCGGTTTGATATCCTCAGCAAAGGGGCGAATTATCCAATCATAAAGCTGTGATGCAATTGTTGGATCGTAGTTAATTTCTTCTCTTTTAACTAGTCCTGTGCGAAACTCGGCAATTTTTTTCTGTAGGGTATCGCTGCTAACTATTTTCTCACCTTGTTGATTGGGGTCTTCAATCCACTTAAATTTAGTTGCCTGATTGGGTAACTGCAATAATATCCCGGTTTTGCCATCTAAAATTATTGAACTCAAAAAGCCAGTATTTTTAAACGCTACACTATTATCTTCGAGGAGTTCGCCCACCTGTTTAGGATTCAACCCACTCAAAATGCAATCATTGCCAAAATAATTCTGTAATTCTGCGAGTTTCAACGCATCGATGGTGTTAACTACTTTCGATAGTTCCTTCGCACGTCCTTCGTCTGCAATTGCCCCAACTCCTAGCAAATTGAGCCGCGACTGTGCCAATGTCCGGTATAGTGGGCGAACAACATCGCGGAAATCAAATTGTACATCCCGTTCGGCAGTTAAAATATCCTGGCGGATATCTTCTAAGGTATCAAATGCTCGTTGATAAGATGCGATCGCTTCTTCTTGTCGATTCTGTTTATCTAAAATGCGTCCGGCTTGCCACTCCCACAAATACAAGCTATCTTTTGCGCTTAACTTGCTGTCTGCTGCAATGATAGCAGCTTGGGTATATTTTAATGCCTTCTCATTATTGAATGTTTTTTGACTATTTAATGCTTTTTCATTATCTGAATTACATTCCCAGAAATGACCCAAAGCACCATTAGAATAAGAAATTAGGCGATCATCTTGCAATTTTCTACTTGTTAATACTGAGTTTTCGAGCAAATTTAATGCTTCATTGTTACCAGATAAAACCAGCCCAGTTGGACAGTAGGTAAAGGGTGAAGTTCCTTTCGCATCGCGCTGCAAGTATGCTAAATCAATTGCGCCATAGACTTTTGTGGCAGAATCGGGCAAAGCTTCGAGAACTTTTAAAGCATCCTTAAGGGCTTTGTTAAACTCCTCATCATTAATAAATTTGCTCTTATTTGTCTGGGAAACCAACTGAATGAAATTTAATAATCCCCGCATCTCTGCTAAAGGTTGTTTTTCGTTACGGGCGAATTTTATACTATCTTGAAAATATTGATAAGCTCTGTCATAGTCTTCTTGTGACTTTTGCGTAAATTCTTGTTCTTTACTAAAAATACCAGCCTTATTTGCCGAATCGGCTTGTAACTCTCGCAATTGACCGCGACTTTTGTAAGCATTACCCAAACTATTAAACACCAAAAATTTAGATTCGGGACTAACTTGTTGGGCTGTGTCTAAATACTTAATTGCTTGGTCGTAACTTCCGATTAAGCGATATGCTTCACCGAGAATACCCAAAGCCGCAACCTGACCGGGTTTGTCGTTGTATTTGGTGGCGATTTGTGCAGCACTTTCTGGAGTGCATTTGATTTCCTGACTTAATTGATTTTCGGAGTTTTTCGACTTATCTATTAGTTGACCACATAAAAGTGCGATCGCTTTACGAGGTTGTCCCAAATTGCTGTAAACTTGGGCAAGTTCTGACTTCATACGTCCAACTTGCTGGATATTATTCACCGCATTATAGTCATTAATTGCTGCCGATAACGATGCGATCGCTGCTTTATTTTCTCCTATTTTTTGGTAAGCGCGCGCCAAATTTTCATTCACAACTCCCGTAACTGACGGATTATTTTTATCCTGATTTAATGCCTCTTGCCAATTTTTTATCGCATTAACAAAATTTCCGGCATCATAATCTTTAATTCCTTGTTCAACTAGTGCAGTGACATTTGGAGTTTGTGCAGATACAACTTTTCCAAACAATAAACAAATTACGAGACTTGCCAAAAATAATACTTTAATTAATCGATGGCGATTTAGTTTTTGGTAATGCTCGGTGAAGAGACGAATTCGCCTTGCAGATAAAAAAAATTGAGTGGCGCAATCTGCTGCTCGAAACTTCTTTCCTTGGGAGAAGCGAAAGGCGAATGGTGGTCGTAAAGGTTTAGAGAGTAAGAGTTTAAGATATTTTTTTGGGGATTTCATATTTTAATTCAGCAATGTCTGGATCTGGTATTGAATTTTAAAAAGTTATCTTCTATACAGCTTTTTTGATTACAATTAATTGATAGAGGAAATACTTGTATGAATTTTATTTTTAAATTACCAGAAATAGTAATCGAAAACTGAGTTTTGGGAAAGTATGCAGTTTTATGCAATTTTTCTTGCATTTTGTGACTAAAAGTGCAAGTTAAATAGACAAAACTTAAAATACTTGATTTTGGGTTAGACTTAGTTGTCTTAGCCTCAGATCAACGGTATATATCGGCATTTAGCGCATTTTAGATGCATTATATGCAAGCATAAATTGTGCGATCGCACCATACAGAATCATGTAATTATATTTGCATAAAAGGTAAATGCATTACCTTGCTGTTTACCTGATTGTGGATTTTATCTAATTTATCCAAGGTAAATTATTTATGAATCAACCATATCATCCTCAAAAAGCCAGTATTAAAAGCATTCTTTCTTTATGCTTAATATCCACTGCATTCAGCCAAGCAATGCCCGCCCATGCACAAATCACGCCCGATAATACTCTGGGTGCAGAAGCTTCTCAACTCAAGCAAAATCTGATAATTAATGGCACACTGGGTGACAAAATTGAGGGTGGTGCAACACGCGACAGCAATCTTTTTCATAGTTTCAGCGAGTTTAATATCGAAAATGGGCAACGAGTGTATTTTGCTAACCCCACTGGAATAGAAAATATATTGACGCGTGTAACAGGTGGGAATGCATCGAATATTTTCGGGACATTGGGAGTTGCTGGTGCAGCAAATTTGTTTTTGATTAATCCCAATGGAATTTTATTTGGGCAGAATGCGCAGTTAGATGTGCAGGGGAGTTTTGTCGGGACAACAGCCAATGGAGTGCAGTTTGGCAATCAGGGTATTTTCAGTGCCACCAATCCCCAAGCACCACCATTGTTGACGGTAAATCCTTCGGCGTTGTTCTTTAATCAGATTAATCAAGGTGCAGGAATTCAAAATAACTCAATTGCACGAGCCGGAACAGACCCAGCAGGGTTTAATGTATCTGGTTTACGAGTACCTGATGGTAAAAGTTTGCTGCTAGTGGGCAGTAATGTCAGCATGGATGGCGGCGAGTTAAATGCTTATGGTGGCAGAGTTGAATTAGGAGGGTTAGCAGCACCTGGAAATGTCAATCTTCTTTTTAATGAGGATAATCTCAGCTTGAAATTTCCTGAGAATGTGACTCGTGCAGATGTGTCACTTACCAATAAAGCGTTTGTGTATGTAGAAGCTGCTGGTGGCGGTGATATTGCGATTAATGCCCGCAACATAAATATTTTGGGAGGGAGTCAGCTGAATGCTGGTATCGCTGAAGGTTTGGGGAAACCAGAGGCGACTGCGGGGGATATTACCCTTAATGCTACGGGAGAAATCAAAGTTGCTGACTCCGGGAGTAGGATTCGCAATCTTGTACGTGAAGATTCAAAAGGCAATGGCGGTAACATTACTATCGATGCTGGTTCATTCTCTCTAAGTGATGACGCTCGACTTTCTGCTTCAACTTATGGACAGGGGAATGCCGGGAATGTGACGGTGGGTGCAAAAGATGCTATTTCCCTTGCAGGTAACGCTTACATTTTCAGCACCGTGGAAGCAGGAGGCGTAGGTAAAGGAGGCAATATCGATATTAATGCAGCAACACTGTCACTGACTGATGGCGCTCAACTGCTAACTGCTACTCGTGAAGCATCTGCTACCCAGCCAGCAGGACGAGGGGATGCAGGCAATGTCAATGTTTTGGTAACAGGTGCTGTTGATATTGCTGGAGAGAAAAACGATTTTCCTAGTGGGATTCGTAGCAATGTGGAAACAGGGACTGTTGGCAATGGGGGTAACATTACCATTGATTCTGGCTCGTTCTCTCTAAGTGATGACGCTCAACTTGAAGCCTCAACTTCAGGAGTGGGAAATGCAGGGAATGTGACAGTGGGTGCAAAAGATACTGTTTCCCTTGCAGGTGGTGACATCTTCAGTAATGTGGGAACGGGAGGTGTAGGCAACAGTGGAGATATCAACATCAGAGGTAGTTCCCTTTCCTTTACTGATGAGGCTAAACTTTCTGCCTCAATTTTGGGACAGGGAAATGCAGGGAATGTCACTATTTTAGCAAAAGACAAAGTTTCATTTTCAGGAACTAACAGTGGAGTACTTAGTGCTGTTGGTCTTTTAGGTATAGGAAATGGGGCTAATATCAATATTAGAACGCGATCGCTTTCTCTACAAGATGGCGCTCTAATCGCTACAAGCACTCTTGGCAAAGGTAACGCCGGAAATATTCAAATTAATGCTGATGACTCTGTTTTTGTCAGCAATGGTTCTGTGATAACTCCTGCAACCTTTGGACAAGGTAATGCAGGAAGTATCACTATTGAAGCCGGAAATACAATTTCCTTCGATGGAGTAGGAAGTAATAATATTTCTAGTGGAGGATATAGCGTTGTCGGGCCCTTCGCAATACCTTCACCGGAATTTACAGGGAAACGCTCTGGAGGAGATATTACTATCACAGCTCAGAGAGTTTCTCTGACCAATGGCGCTGAACTTTCTGCCTCAACTTATGGACAGGGCAATGGAGGTAACATTTTCATCGATTCTGGTGACTTATCTCTAAGTGATGGCGCTAAACTTTCTGCCTCAACTTCAGGAGTTGGGAATGGCGGTAACATTACCATCAATTCGGGTGACTTATCTCTAAGTGATGGCGCTAAACTTTCTGCCTCAACTTCAGGAGTTGGGAATGCGGGGAATGTGACAGTGGGTGCAAAAAATGCTGTTTCGCTTGCAAATGCTGATATTTTCAGCACCATACAAGCAGGAGGTGTAGGTAAGGGTGGCAATATCGACATCAATGCAGCAACCCTGTCACTCACCGATGGCGCTCAACTACTAACTGCTACTCGTGGTGCATCTGCTACCCAACCAGCAGGAAGAGGAGACGCAGGCAATGTCAATGTTTTGGTAACAGGCGCTGTTGATATTGCTGGGGAGAAAAACGGTTTTCCTAGTGCAATTTTCACCGATGTAGAAACGGGAGCAAGAGGTAATGGGGGAAATATAAACATCTCAAGTGGCTCGTTCTCTCTAACTGATGGCGCTAAACTGGTTGCTAGCACTGGTGGACAAGGTTTAGATTCACCTAATAGTCAGGCAGGAAATATTATTCTCAATACTACAGGAAAAGTAGAAGTTGCGGGGACAGACAGTGCTATCCGCAGTACTTTGCTCACCGGAGGAGTTGGGAATGGGGGTAACATTACCATCGATTCTGGCTCATTCTTTCTAAGTGACGGCGCTCGACTTTCTGCTTCAACTTTAGGAGTGGGGAATGCGGGGAATGTGACAGTGGGTGCAAAAAATGCTATTTCCCTTGCAGGTAACGCTTACATTTTAAGCACTGTAGAAGCAGGAGGCATAGGTAACGGAGGCAGTATCGACATCAATGCCACAACACTGTCACTCACTGATGGCGCTCAACTGATAACCATTACTCGTGGTGCATCTGCTACTCAACCAGCAGGACAAGGGAATGCAGGAAATGTCAATGTTTTAGTAACAGGTGCTGTTGATATTGCTGGGGAGAAAAACGGTTTTCCCAGTGGGATTCGCAGCAATGTGGAAACGGGGGCTGTTGGCAATGGGGGTAACATTTTTATCGATTCTGGTTCATTATCTCTAAGTGATGGCGCTGAACTTGAAGCCTCAACTTATGGACAGGGAAATGCAGGAAATGTCAATGTTTTAGTAACAGGTGCTGTTGATATTGCTGGGGAGAAAAACGGTTTTCCCAGTGGGATTCGCAGCAATGTGGAAACGGGGGCTGTTGGCAATGGGGGTAACATTACCATTGATTCTGATGACTTCTCTCTAAGTGATGGCGCTCAACTTGAAGCCTCAACTTATGGACAGGGGAATGCGGGGAATGTGACGGTGGGTGCAAAAAATGCTATTTCCCTTGCAAATGGTGACATCCTCAGTGCAGTCGAAGCAGGAGGCGTAGGTCAGGGTGGCAATATAGATATTAATGCAGCAATACTGTCACTCACTGATGGCGCTCAACTGCTAACCATTACTCGTGGTGCATCTGATACCCAACCAGCAGGAAGAGGGGATGCGGGGAATGTCAATGTTTTGGTAACAGGTGCTGTTGATATTGCTGGGGAGAAAAACGATTTTCCCAGTGGGATTCGCAGCCTTGTGAGAACGGGGACTGTTGGCAATGGTGGTAACATTACTATCGATTCTGGTTCGTTCTCTCTAAGTAATAGCGCTCAACTTAATGCTTCAACTTCAGGAGTGGGGAATGCGGGGAATGTGACGGTGGGTGCAAAAGATACTATTTCCCTTGCAGGTAACGCTTACATTTTCAGCACCGTGGAAGCAGGAGGCGTAGGTAAAGGAGGCAATATCGATATTAATGCAGCAACACTGTCACTGACTGATGGCGCTCAACTGCTAACTGCTACTCGTGAAGCATCTGCTACCCAGCCAGCAGGACGAGGGGATGCAGGCAATGTCAATGTTTTGGTAACAGGTGCTGTTGATATTGCTGGAGAGAAAAACGATTTTCCTAGTGGGATTCGTAGCAATGTGGAGACGGGGACTGTTGGCAATGGGGGTAACATTACCATTGATTCTGGTTCATTCTCATTACGAGATGGCGCTAAACTTGTTGCCTCAACTTCAGGAGTGGGAAATGCAGGGAATGTGACAGTCGGTGCAAAAAATGCTGTTTCCCTTGCAAATGGTGACATCCTCAGTGCAGTCGAAGCAGGAGGTGTAGGTCAGGGTGGCAATATCGACATCAATGCAGCAACACTGTCACTCACCGATAGCGCTCAACTGCTAACCATTACTCGTGGTGCATCTGATACCCAACCAGCAGGAAGAGGTGATGCAGGTAATGTCAATGTTTCGGTGACAGGTGCTGTTGATATTGTTGGGCAGAAAAACGGTTTTCCTAGTGCGATTTTCAGCTTGGTGAGTACAGGAACGGTTGGGAATGGCGGTAACATTACCATTGATTCTGGTGACTTCTCTCTAAGTGGTGGCGCTCTACTTAATGCCTCAACTTTTGGACAGGGGAATGCAGGAAATATTCGTATCAATGCAAAAGATGCAATAACTATTTCTCGAACTAATCAAGAGACAGGATTATCTAGTGCTTTATTTACATTTACTGATTCTACTTCCACAGGCAAAGGTGGCGATATTAACGTAAACACCAATATCTTTCGCGTATCAGACGGCGCTTTACTAGATGCACGCACTAGAAATAATCAAAAAGGTGGCGATATTACGGTAAATGCAAATGTCTTTGAAGCACTCAACGGCGGACAACTCACCACCACTACCTCAAGCAATGGACGTGCAGGTAAAATTACTGTCAATGCTACTGATAAAGTAATAATTAGTGGTATTGATCCTAGTTACACCGATCGCATTACTAATTTTCCTGACAACGTAGTAAATATCGGTGCTAACAGTGGCTTATTTGTCAGTTCCACAGGTTCAGGAATCACAGGCGACATCGAAATCAACTCACCCAAAATTACCTTAGACAACCAAGGCAAACTCAACGCTGAATCTGCATCAGGTAACGGTGGTAACATCAACGCCAACAGCAATTTACTCTTACTCCGTCGTGGCGCTCAAATCTCTACCAACGCAGGCACAGAAGAATTAGGTGGGGATGGCGGTGACATAAATATCAACTCGAAATTTATTATTGCTGTCCCTGAAGAAAACAGCGATATCAGCGCTAACGCCTTTACAGGAACAGGTGGAAACATCCAAATCAACTCGCAAGGTATCTTCGGTATCGAGTCACGTTCAAAACTAACCGAAAAAAGCGATATCACTGCAAGTTCAGAATTAGGGGTTTCCGGTGTAACAAATATCAATACACCCGATAACAGTTCTATTCAAAACAGCTTCACCGGATTATCACCAAATGTCATCGATACCAACGCACTCATTGCCAATAGCTGCATTTCACGCGGCACGAAACGACAAGAAAACTCTTTTACCATCCCAGGTTCTGGTGCTTTACGCTATACTCCGGGAGATGTCTTAACTTCAGCCTACACAACTGGTGATGTGCGTAATGTTGAACCAACACCACGTCCTTGGAAAAAAGGCGACCCAATAATTGAACCACAAGGATTGTATCGATTACCAAATGGGCAATTAATTTTGAGTAGAAGTTGTTCAAAATAAATATTGCACATATTGGGAAAATTCTATATGCAGTTTTCTGCAAAATGGGACGCACAATCATGCGATCGCACCATCCAAATCATGCAACTATATATGCATAAATGGTGAATGAATTACCTAGTCATATCCCTTAATCTGAGTATTAAAGAAACGGTTAATAAATCGAAAAACAACAAAAATCATCAATTTATCAACCATTGCTGATGAAATTATCGTTATTCTTTTAACTCAGATTAGAGGTTGATTATGTTTTCTAAACTATTTTGTAACACAGTTTTAGCAACATCTTTGACATTACCAAATTTCAAACAAACTACTTCCATTGCAATTTTATTAGCTGGAATTGGATTGTTTGGTATTAAGTCAGCAGATGCGAGAAATGCTTTAGTACAAACACCAGATGTTTCTCAATCTTCATCTTATACGATCGCGCAACTGGTAGATGCAAATTCTCCGATTTACGGAAGCTGGCAGCTAAAATATAGCGTTGATGGAGTTGTCCATACAAGCGTGCTGGTGATGAACGGATATTCTGGAGTGATGAGAACTAGATATTTTAGTTCTAATAAAAAACAGGTTGTAGACCAAAAAATTAGACTTAAGTCTTCTCCTCGCGGATTAGTTTTTTTGGGATATAACCCTGTCTATGCTGGAACTTCCACAAGACACCCTACTTATGCTGCTGATAATTTTTTATTTGCTATTGAGGATGATGGTTGATTTACAGCTTTTACTTGCGATGATCGACGACAATGCTCGCCTGTAGATGTGGAAGAGATGATATCTCAATCTTAAATAAAGATGGCGCAAATTATTTGCCTTTTAAGTTCCCTAGTGATTAGTGAACTGACAAATAGGCGCTTGCACTATCACATATTTTTTTGTTAATGCATTTATTGTCTTATTTATCAATACGTAAGTACTAAATATTAAAATGGCCAAATTGGATCTTGATGATTGCATAAAGGTGCAATCATCAAGCAACCCATCATGGTATTTTAATTAAGTAATAATACTTCATAACTATCTAATTAGTAATACGATCGCTAAGTCAGTTGGTGGAAATAAAAAGAAGTATGTTACGAAACGTAAGTATATCTAAAAACCTTATCAATGACAAATGATCACCCTTTCAAATCATAAATAAACAATGAGTTCATACTTTCGGTTTTCAAAGCTTTTTTTCATATTACTTACCTGCATCAGCATCACTCCACTTGCAGTATTTGCACAATCGACACCCCCGCCAGGAGTTACAATTCCCCCCGATACACCGGGGAAAGTTGAAGAAACTCTACCCCAACCATCACCGACACCAACTCTTCCACCGACACCAACACTTCCACCCACACCAGCGACACCAACTGTTCCCATACTCCCATCGCCTCCACAGGAAAATCTACCTGATAACATCTTTCCTAGCGGTGAAAGTTTTTTTGTTAAAGAAATTCAAGTCACAGGCTATTCTGTTTTAAAAGATGAAATCATTAAATTAAAACAGCCTTTAGAAAATAAAAACATCACCTTTGAGCAGTTATTGCAACTGCGATCGCAAATCACTAAACTCTATGTTGATAATGGCTATATCACCAGTGGTGCATTTATTTCTAACAATCAAAATGTCGCTAGCGGTGTCGTACAAATTCAAGTTGTCGAAGGCGAACTCGAAGGAATTTCCATTTTAGGATTACAAAGATTGCAGCCTGGGTATGTGCGTTCCCGGATTAAACGCCTTGCAGGTAAGCCTTTAAATCAAAAGAGCCTCGAACAAGCGCTACAATTATTACAACTTGACCCAGTAATTCAACGAGTTAATGCTGAGTTAACCGCAGGTAGCACTCCCGGAAATAATATTTTACAGGTGACAATTACCGAATCGCCACCATTCCACCTTGGAGTTACCTTTGCAAATAACCAATCAACTAGCGTCGGCTCAGAACAAGGGAGTGTTTTTCTTGCTCACGATAATTTATTAGGATTTGGGGATAAATTTAGTGCTGAATATGCTGGTAGCGAAGGTTTAGACATTTACAATATCAATTATTCTATTCCCTTTAACGCCTTAGATGGAACCATTGGTGTCCGCTATAGCAACAGTGCTAGCCGCATTATTGAAAGCGAATTTCGTGACTTAAATATCCGCAGCGAAGCCGAAACCCTTTCTTTTAACGTCCGTCAACCGCTAATCCACACGCCAAACAGAGAATTTGCTTTGGGTTTAGCATTCGATTTACGGCGCAGTCAAACTTACATCCTGAATGATATGCCCTTCTCCTTTACCGAAGGGCCAGAAGATGGAGAATCACGAGTTACGGTAATCCGCTTTTCTCAAGATTGGTTACAACGTAATGCTAACAGTGTTCTAGCGGCGCGATCGCAATTTAGTTTTGGGATTGATGCAATTGACGCAACCGTTAACGATAGTGGTACTGATGGGCGTTTTTTCTCTTGGGTGGGACAATTTCAATGGGTACAACGGCTATCTCCCCGCATCTTGATGCTAGCCAAAGTTAACACTCAACTTACTCCTGATTCCTTACTTTCGTTGGAAAAAATTAGCATTGGAGGAGTTGATACAGTGCGCGCTTACGATCAAAATCAAATTGTTGCTGACAATGGGGTAGTTGGAGGTGTGGAAGTTCGGATTCCCCTGGCTTCAAATGTGGAGACATTACAGCTAATCCCATTTTTTGATATCGGTACAGCTTGGAATAATCGCGGTATTAATGCCGACCCACAAACTATTGCTAGCTTGGGGTTGGGCTTGAACTGGCAACCTTTTAACGGTTTGGTATTGCGTGCAGACTATGGTATACCATTAATGGGCACAAGCGATCGCGGTAGTTCGCTACAAGAGAATGGCTTTAATTTTTCAGTGCGATATCAGCCTTTTTAAAAGCGAGATTTCTAGATTGAGTCGGTAGATATATAATTCACATCAGGCGTGAATTATGAATTATAAATTTCAGGATTGACGCAATTAGCCAAACGATCGCCCCTCAATCCGGCAATTAAATTAGTGATCGCCATTGAAGCCATTTTTGAGCGCGTTTGACGGCTGGCACTGCCGATATGAGGTGCAATAATTAGATTTTCTAAGGTCAATAACAGGCTATTACTAGGAATCGGTTCTGGTTCGGTGACATCTACAGCCGCAGCAGCGATTTGACCACTGGCAAGGGCGCGATACAGAGAATCTGGATCTACAATAGTTCCTCGCGCCGTGTTAATCAAAATAGCCGATCGCTTCATCAATTCAAATTGGCGATCGCTAATTAAATGATAAGTATCATCAGCCGATGGTGTATGCAGAGTTACGAAATCCGACTCTTGCAGTAAGTGTTCTAACGTAGCAAACTCCACACCTAAAGATTGTTCTAACTCTGGGCTGCATCGTTGCCTACTCGTGTACAATATCTGCATTTCAAACCCTTTGGCACGACGAGCGATCGCTTGACCAATCCGCCCAAAACCAACAATCCCCAAGGTAGCACCCGTAACATTTGGCCCCAACAACAAATCTGGTTCCCAAGTCTGCCACAAACCTGCACGAGTAAATCGATCTGCCTCCACTACTCGCCGTGCAGCTGCCATTAGTAATGCCCAGGCAAAATCTGCGGTAGCATCGGTTAACACCCCAGGAGTATTACCGACGGGAATTTTTCGCGCCGTAGCGGCAGCAATGTCAATGTTATCGTAACCTACTGCCATTTGACTGATGACTTTGAGTTTCCCAGACTCAATGAGTTGGCGATCGATTTGGTCAGTTAGCAGACATAGCAATCCATCTATTTCCTTGACTTTTTCTAGTAAAATTTCGTATGGAGGGGGTTGGCGTTCTGGCCAAACTTCCACAATAGCGAGCGATCGCAGTTGCTCTAATTCGATGGGTAAGCGACGAGTGACGAAGACTTTAGCTTGAATCATAATTCTTGAACCTTTTATCTCCTCAAAGAGATATATTACTGGTTCATTTTGTCTTTGCTTAGTCTACCCTGAATATAGATGTTTATCCGTGGTGCTGTAGTACCAATTTATGACTAACTCAACTCCAATGGATGACGAGAAAAAGCTCCCCAAGAAGAAAGGCAAGTCGCTTCCTCCCAAGCTGATTATCTGGGTAGGAAAGTTTGTCTGGACGACTATGTGGCAGATAATGATGTCAAACCTTGCTCCTCGCAATCAGTCGGGAGCATATATTCGTCCTAATAGTCAGTTTCGCAAGTTCATTGGCATAGAAGAAGGGAATCCACACCCACCAGCAACGGGGCGCTACAAACTTTATGTTGGGCTGGGCTGTCCTTGGGCGCATCGAACTTTAGTTGTGCGATCGCTTAAAAAACTCGAAGCGGTAATATCAGTATGTATCGTCTCTCCTTCGCCCATTGAAGGCGGTTGGATATTTAACGAGGAAGAAGAAGGTTGTCGCACACTGGCTGAATTTTACCAGAAGGCAGAACCCGGCTACAGTGGACGCTCTACAGTGCCAGTACTATGGGATAAGCAAACAAAAGCGATCGTCAATAATGAGAGTTCAGAGATTATCGTCATGCTGAACTCTGAATTTAACGAGTTTGCCAACAATCCGATGCTAAATCTTTACCCAGAAGAACTTCAAGAGAAAATTGATTGGTGGAATGAAAAGATTTATCACGCGGTAAATAACGGGGTATATCGCTGTGGCTTTGCCCAGACTCAAGAAGCATACAATCAAGCCTGTAATGAACTGTTCGCAACTCTCGATGAGATTGAACTTGCATTGCAGACTAATCGCTATCTCTGCGGTGAACATCTGACACTTGCAGATGTACGTTTATTCACGACATTATTTCGGTTTGATAGTGCTTACTATGGGCTGTTTAAATGCAATAAACAGCGAATTCGAGACTATCAAAATCTCGGAGCTTATCTGCGCGATTTGTATCAGCTTCCAGGTGTGGCTGACACTTGTGACGTAGAAACTGTGAAGCGGGACTACTACGGAAACCTATTTCCACTCAATCCCGGTGGAATTATTCCCAATGGGCCAGATATGTCCTATCTCAATCAACCGCACGATCGCGATCGCATCGGCAAAGTGAATGCTTCATGAACCAGATTAATCGAGTTGCAATTGTCGGTGGAACTCATGGCAATGAATTTACAGGAGCCTACCTAGTCCAGAAATTTGCCCAGTTTCCCGATTTAATTACTAGACCAAGTTTTGAGACAGTCACTCTGTTGGCAAACCCTCATGCTTTTGCTGCTGGAAGACGATATGTAGAGAAAGATTTAAATCGCTGTTTTCTCAAACAAGATTTACAAGATCCGACTCTGGAAAGTTACGAAGAATTGCGAGCTAAATTAATCCAGGCTACTCTAGCATCAAATGGGGATAAACAAGCAGATTTTATCTTAGACTTGCACAGCAGTACAGCTAATATGGGTCTGACAATTATTCTTGATAACAGTCATCCCTTAAATTTAAAATTGGCTGCTTATCTAAGCCAGTTTAATTCTTTAGTTAAAGTTTATCGCTGTTCTTTTAAATCAATTGCAGAAAACCCATTTGTAAATTCTCTATGCGAATTAGGCTTTGCGTTTGAGGTTGGCCCAATTGCCCAAGGACTTTTAAAAGCAACCCTGTTCAAACAAACAGAGGAACTTGTTCGCGCCCTTCTGGACTACTTAGAACAGTTTAACCAGGGTAAAATTCCATCAAATAACGAAACCTTGATTCTCTATGACCATTTATCAGTTGTAGACTACCCAAAAAAATCTGATGGTACAATCTTTGGGATGATTCATCCAGAGCTTCAGGATAAGGATTATCAAGCCTTAAACCCAGGAGATCCAATGTTTATAACTTTTGACGATAAAACAATTGTTTATGAAGGTGCATCTACTGTTTGGCCAATTTTTATTAATGAGGCAGCTTACTACGAAAAGGGAATTGCCATGTGTTTAACCCAGAGGCAGCAAATCAACATCTAGTACCGCAAGGCGGAAGTCAAAAGTCAAAAGTCAAAAGTATTATGGAATAAGCTCTTTACGGATTTTAAATGGTTGCTCTATTTCCGCCGTCGCGTACTAGCTAGGATGTAGCTCGCAAAGTACACACAAGTCTTTTAGAGTGGCTCCACAGACTTTTAATCCCCCCAACCCCTCTCGAAAAACAAAGCTGTTTTTTATTCCCTCAAAGGCTTAAAAAAGACTTGTGTTGCGGACAAAAGTACTTGTGTTGTGAACCGAATGGCACTAAGTTAAGCTGAAGGGTATGCAGTGTAAGGATTGCAGAGGGGCAGAGGAGCAGGGGCGCAGAGGGGAATTTCTAAGTATCCGTGCGTATGCCTAAAACTTCTTCTTTCTCCCCTGCTCCTTTGCTCCTCTGCACCCCTGCTGCCTCAACGATTTTCTCTTTTCTTAGTGCCATTCTGTTGTGAACCAAAGTACTTGTGTGTACACCGTACCTCCCAAGGGAGAAGGGGTTAGGGGATGAGGGCGTGAGGGATTTGCAAAATGCCTGTCCGATATAGTTTTCGGCTTAAGTTGACATCAATGCAGATGGATTCACACTAAGCTAGACGCACCAAGGCAATTCCCAATCCAAAATCTAAAATCTAAAATGGTATCAGCCCCCATCGAACTATGGAACTTGACCAATAAAGCCCAAGCCTTAGACTATAATTAACGCTTAAAATTGTCCAAATAATTTAACTCCTAATGAAAACAAAGCAAAAAGGAAACAAACCAATAGCCAGTCTTTCTTTAGATTTGGATAATATTTGGTCTTATTTAAAAAATCAGGGCGCTCCGGGTTGGGAGAATTATCCTTCTTACCTGGATATCGCAGTACCTCGTTTCTTAGATATTCTCAAGCAATGGGATTTGACAATCACAGTATTCATTGTCGGTCAGGATGCAGCGCTAGAAAAGAATACCAAAGCAATACAAGCGATCGCTAGCGCCGGTCATGAAATTGGCAATCATTCATTCTATCACGATCCTTGGCTACATCTGTATTCAGAGAATGAGATTGAAGAAGAGGTGGCACTTGCCGAAGAACATATCAAGCGTGTCACTCATCAACATCCTATCGGCTTTCGGGGGCCAGGATACAGTTTTTCTCCAGCAGTATTGAAAGTCTTAGCACGACGAGGATACGAATATGATGCTTCGACTTTTCCCACATTTTTGGGGCCCATAGCACGAGCATATTATTTAATAACTTGTAAATTGAGCAAGGAAGAACGTAAAAAACGGGAAGCGCTGTTTGGCGGTTTTAAAGAGGGTTTGCAGCCGCTAAAACCTTACCATTGGCATCTAGATAAGGATAAACTGACTGAGATTCCCGTTACTACCATGCCAATTTTTAAAGTGCCAATTCACTTCAGTTACATAATGTTTCTGAGTACATTTTCTTCAGAAGTGGCGTTACTCTACCTGCGAATTGCTCTCTGGCTGTGTAAAATTACACGCGTCCAGCCTTCTTTGCTACTCCATCCTACAGACTTTGTAAGTCAAGAAGATGTGCCAGAACTTTCATTCTTTCCTGGTATGAGTGTTCCCACCTACAAAAAGCTGGCAATAGTGAACAAAAGTTTAGAAATTATATCGAGTCAGTTTAATGTTTTGACTGTTGGACAACACGCTAAATTTGCAGCCGATGGGCGTAAACTGCCTGTATTAGTGCCTCAAAAGAGATAAAAATACGATTTATTACCAATTACGAACACCAAACAAATTAGAGACAATTTAAACTAGTTTTCCTAGAGAGGCTGGTTTCGATAAATGAGTCTGAAACCTGCTTCCAAAACGCGAATACGATTCTAGCTATCGCCATAAGCAGTTAAGGTAATAGCTAGAACTTGTTTATCCATATTTAGTATAAGGGACTTCCAGTTAAAAAATATTTCATAGTAGGGGCGCAAGGCCTTGCGTTCCTAAAAATATACAAATAATTTGGGATAATTAGTTATTAATTATTAGTAATTTATAGCAAGAAACCACATATAATTCTCAGGAAATTTACTGAACCATCAAGACAATAAATATTACTAATATATAGAGAAATATTGTCAGGATGCTGAATATGTCAGATTTACCGCTTCAGTGCCAAAACTTGAAAGAGCAGGTTGAATCTATATTACAACTTTTACAACAAGAACCAACACTACGTTCCCAAGATATTACACCTGTACGAACTTCTTTAAGTAAGGCGATTTCTCCCAAGTTTGAAATTGTATTTGCAGGTGCTTTTAGCGCTGGGAAATCAATGCTAATCAATGCACTATTAGAAAGAGAATTGCTCTACAGTGCAGAGGGACACGCTACAGGTACAGAATGCAAAATCGAGTATGCAGAAGTAGATAAAGAACGTGTTGTTTTGACGTTTTTAAGTGAAGCAGAGATTCGAGAACAAGCAGTTTCTTTGTGTCAACAACTAGGATTTCAGACAGTACCTAATATTAACCAAGCTGAGGTAATTAACCTGCTACGCCAAGGTTCTGAAGCGATTATTCAGCAGGAGGGTGGTGAGAGTCAATCAGAACGTGCAAAACAAGCGAAGGCGTTAATGTTGTTGCTAGAGGGATATATAGCAAATAGCGATCGTATCAACACGGTGACTAATGCTACATATTCAATGGAGCAATTTAACTTTTCCAATCTCAAAGAAGCGGCTGGATATGCGCGTCGTGGTAGTAATAGTGCGGTATTGAAGCGGATAGAATATTACTGCAATCATCCTTTGCTACAAGATGGCAATGTAATTATTGACACACCTGGTATAGATGCGCCAGTAGAGAAAGATGCACAACTAACTTATGCCAAAATTCAACATCCTGATACTTCGGCGGTGGTGTGTGTGCTAAAACCTGCTTCGGCGGGTGATATGACAAAAGAAGAAACAGAACTTTTGGAATTGATGCGCGAGAATGGGGGAGTACGCGATCGCGTTTTCTATGTCTTCAACCGGATCGATGAAACTTGGTATAATACTCAGCTACGGCAACGATTAGACGATTTAATTAGTGGGCAATTTGCCAATTCCAGAAAGGTTTATAAAACCAGTGGATTATTAGGATTTTATGGCAGTCAGATTAAACAGACAAGCCCACAAGATAGATTTGGTTTAGATTCTGTTTTTGCAGAAAGTATTAAAGGTTTAGATGGTAAAGAAGAAACACCACAATTTGTCTATGCATTTAACAACTACTGTGTAAATTCAGGAAAGCTATCTTCCAGTAAATTCCGTGTCTCTGTTAACGGCTTTGAAAGTCCAAATCAAAATTATGTGCGGATTCTGGGAGATTGGGGAAATGAAATTATAGAACAGCTAATTCAAGATAGTGGTACTGAAGAATTTCGCACAGCTATTACTCGTTATCTGACGGAAGAAAAGCGTCCACAATTATTTAAAAATCTTGCTGATGATTTAGAAGATGTTTGTATTAAGCTCAAAAAACATTATCAGAATGTCCAACGCAATTTAGATAGTCAGCCTCAAGAAATTGAGACAATGAAGGCGCAAGAGTTGCAACACCTAAATCAGCAATTACAGCAAATTGGGAGAGAATTTAGCGAGCATATTAAAGAAGAAGTTAACCATGTAATTAATCAGTCCTGTGATGCTTTTGAAGCAGATTTTAAGCAATTGCAATCACGAATGATTCGCCGCTTAGATGAATTGCTAGATACTTTTTCTGTAGCTTATGCTTATCGACGTGCAACCATTAGTCATCCTCGAAACGCTACCGCACCTTTGATTGCTATTTTAGTAGAGGCATTTTATTACTTAGCAAATCAATTAGAAGATATTTTGATTGAATCTTCTCAGCAAGTAGTTGCAAATTATTTCCAGCGGTTGACTGAAAAGATTCGCAAGTCAGAATATTATCGCCAGCTATATCGTTTATTAGATCATGATGGTGGAATTGAACAAGAGATCAAAAATTTAGAGAAAGTAGTTACTCAAGCATTAGTAAGTGCAGCTAGTGTAGAGTGCGATCGCTTTGTGCGAGAAAGCCCTAGATTTTATGATGAAGGTACTTTTTCCATATATCAATTTCGCCAAACTTTATCCCAAACTTCTCAAGGTTACGACGCTGAAAGTATCGTGGAAGCAGAACCAGCCATTAGGCAGTTATTGAAGTTAGATTTTGAACCAAAAGTTTCCCAAACTATTCGTAAATCTTTCCGTCAAACTATTAATCAAACATTGAAAACTCAATTGATACCAATGGCAAATCAGCAAGCAGATGAGATTTTGCAGCAATACCCACAGGCACGTGCTTATTTGGAAAAAACATTAGAACGAGAAGCTGAAGAAAAAATTGCAAATAATCGTCGATTGTTGAATGTTCTTGAAGAAAACATTGCAGCATATAATTTGGCTGTTTCTAGTATTAATAGTTGTTTACAGGCGATGCAATTATCCGATCATCTTTTGCCTGTAATTGGTGATTCATTTGCTACTGATGCTAAGTTTGCTAATAATGGATTTGTGATTTCAGATATGATACAAAAGGTTTAATTTTATATATCGCAATCCTATTTAATTTGTGAAAATTTGCGGTATCCAGATCCCCGACTTCGTAAAAGTTGTCGGGGATCTAACTTTTTAGAATCCTAATCCTCAACTGAATGTTTATGACTATCAAGCGTCGGCAATTTCTTACAACCTGTGGAGTCGCTACTTTAGCCACTCAAATACCAGCACTTACAGTTGAAGGTAAACTAGTTACAAACACCATCCGCAAGCCGCCCCGCCTGCAAGTTGGCGATACTGTAGGATTAATCGCCCCTGCGGGTATCGTTGACGCTAAAGACATTGAAGCAGCGCAGAAATCAATTTCACAGTTAGGGTTAAAAGTCAAGTTAGGCAAGCATATTTTAGATCGTTACGGCTATTTAGCGGGTAAAGATGCCGATCGCGCCGATGATGTAAACTTGATGTTTAGCGATCGCACCATCAAAGCAATTATCCCCATGCGTGGTGGTTGGGGTTGTAATCGCATTTTACCCCTACTCAACTACTCGCTAATCCGCTCCCATCCGAAAATTATCATCGGTTACAGCGATATTACAACGCTGTTGTTGGCAATTAATGCCCGTAGTCAAATGATTACTTTTCATGGGCCAGTTGCTACCTCTACCTGGAATCAATTTACAGTGGATTACTTCAAGCGCATCCTATTTAATGCTGAAGCGGTAACTATGCAAAATCTCAACCCTAGCGAAGTGCGGGTGGAGATAATAGCACCGGGAAAGGCGAGAGGTAAACTTGTGGGTGGAAACTTGTCAGTTTTATCAGCAATGGTAGGTTCACCTTACCTACCTTCTTGGAACAAAAGCATCCTGTTTGTGGAAGAAGTTGGCGAAGATGTTTATCGTATAGATAGGATGCTGACACAGTTAAAAACTGCTGGGATACTTAATCAAATTGCTGGCTTTATCTTTGGGCAATGCACTAAATGTAGTCTTGGAGATGAACCGTCATTTACATTAATGCAAGTATTGCAACAACACATACTTCCTTTAGGTATTCCTGCTTGGTACGGTTCAATGATTGGTCATATTAAGGATAAATTTACCTTGCCAATCGGTGTGGAAGTAGAAATAAACGCTGAACTTGGGACAATACGAATGTTAGAGGCAGCTGTTAGCTTTGTGTGAATGAAGCAAGAGGTTGGAATAAAAAATAGTGGCTCACAACTTGTCGGTTAAAGGGGAAAGGGGCAGGGGAAAAGGGAAATTAAAAACCCTTAACCCTTACCCTTTAACCTTTTCCCAAAACCAAACTTTGGGTTCAAAATGCAAAACCTGAGTAGTATTGGGACTATGTGTATCAAGTTTGGAAATGCTTACTTATGACGACCAAACCATTTAGAGGCGATCGCTCCTAAAGCTGCACCTACCATTGGATTACTGAGAAACTTAAGAATCGCTGGTTGTTCAGCCATCACCTCTTGGAAAATGTCAGGATGGCTATGATATGTGAAAGATGCCAGCTTGCTGAGGTCATCTGCATTCATGTGGTTGGGGTTGTGGGTAGAAAGCCCCAAATCTCGCTCCAGATGGCGCTCGTCTAGACCTCTTTGCTTTAAGTGCTTGAAAAATGCCCGTGCAACATCATCTCGTTCGTTAGGCTTAATCTGAGCGATCGCCTTTTGAAGTTCTGGCTCCAGCTGGCTTGGTGGAATGCTGTTATGGTTGAAAGATTTACTAAACAATTGCCGACGTTGATCGTGAGATGAACGCTGGGCAAAATCGTCAAAATTTTGGTATTCCTGAGTTGGGTCAGATGAAACATCATCTAAAGACTCTGTATTACCGTGAGCCAACTCGTTGAAAATTTCGCGTTTATACTTGTCACTGCTGCTCATTTTAAATGTCTCCTTTTTATACTTGCAATCAACTGAATTAACTTAGGTTTTCTCAAAAAATTGAGTCTTTATTTATACTCAACTTGCTGAGATTGCACATCATATTGAGCCGTCAAAATCAGTTTTTTGTCTGGTGCATACATCAAAACTTTTAAGTCTTGATTGGGGAAATTTTTGTGAAAACCTTGGAGTAAGGATTTTGCTAATGGTCGGACTTCGGTCGGACGAACTTTAGGCGTAATCACGACACCTAACTTATTGTTGTCACGTACATAAGCATCTTGGACAATTCCCTTGGCTGTGCTAACAACCCAGTTCCCAAAATCTTGGCCTTGTACACTGTTACCGCGTGACAACAAAGCATAGTCGGCACTATCACTGATTCCAGACGGTAATTGAGTTGGTTGTTTAGCTTGAACAGTACCACTACAGGCGGCAGTCGTTGTTAGTACTAATACCAACACTAAAGCTATTAAAACCCGACGAAACTTTTGAATTATTTTCAATTTAATCACCTCATCTAAACTAAAGACTTTTCTGCAATATCAATCTACTGAAAGTATTTTTAGTAGAAGTAGGTAGAAAACCCACTCCTACCAACTCAAATGCAATCACCTTTGTAGTTTAAGTAGGTTAACCCCGATCAGTTTTATTCTCTATTCGAGTTCCATCAGTATCAACATCTAATTCTTCGCGTCGAATGGTTTCTTGAGCTTCAACGGTTTCTTTGTCTACAACTTTCTGCACTCTGACTTCTTCGCGCAAAAAAGCTTCCTTTTGGATGTCTGGAACTTCTTCATAGAGGTTTATATGTGCTACCTCGCCCTCGGAAAAGTCAGTCGCTTCAGCCGACACAACTTTGCCTGTGTCTTGAGAAGTCACTCGCTCAATTACGACTCGCTCTTTTTCCACCGGAACAGCAACTCTTGCAGTTTCGGTTTCAACATGCTTACTAATCGATACTTCTCCACTTTTCCGGCGCTGTTTATTAGCAACTAGCCTTTCTTGGTAGAGTTTGAAGGTTTGGTCTTCGTGAGCGCTGACATCATACAGATCCGCGTCGTCTGCGTAGGTGTAGCTGTCAGGACTAGGAGTAGTACCGCCAGCTGTCGCTCCTAGCGTAGCTGAACTTTCTACAGACGGTGTGCGATATCCTCCACGCACCTGTTCTTCATAGTCGTAGTCAAGCGTTGTATGCTCTTGATATTCAGGTAAATTTTCCGCTTGCTCTCTTGTTATACCAACCACATATACACGGTTTGCTGTGGAGTCAATACGCGATTTACCAACTGGTAGTAAGATTTTCTTGCCAAAAATCCAAAAGCCTATGTCAACAATCAAATAGCGGAATGCTCCTTGGTCATCTAGTACAGCATCATTTACTGTACCAATCTTCTCATCAGTTCCTTGAACATACACACCCATTCCTTTGATGTCGTTACCTTCAAGAGTATTAAGGTAGTCTGCATCAAATTCACTTATTTTTTGGAGTGGCATTATTTTATTCCTGAAAATCTAGCTGTGTCTTTTTATAAATTACACAATTTAGTTTATATATATCTTCTCTCCGAAGATTGACTTAAATCATCTTGATATTTAATCAATCGAAGTAATTGAATATATTTTTATAACCCAAAAGTATGATGAAAAACAACTTTTTAGTATGAATATATTGCTAATTATAAAATTTATTTAAACTAATTTTTGCAAATACTGTGACTAGTTTCTAGCATCTATGTGACTAGCTTCTAGCAGTAAATCTCGAAACTAAACTCCAGTCAATCAATACATACCATCAAACCTAGCTAGTTTGATATGTTTATTAACACCTTACACTTAAATCAAATATCCTTACATTGTTAAAGCTTTATTTGCTGAAGTTGTAATACCTCATCTATCACTCTTATAGAAGACGAAATCTCTGCCAAAAGATTGATGAGAAGGAAATCTAAAAATGTCTAAATATTATTAAAGTCCTAATGAATTTGCAAATAAATATTTAGCTGTGCCGCTAAGGAGTAATAAATCTAGTTAAAAAGCAAGCTTTGCCAAAATTGATAATAACAAAGTGTAAATTTTAAAACTGCTCTCATTGCAGAAAATCAGGAGATAATTATGAATACCGAATTACAGCAAGACCAGTACGCCAATACTGCCTCCCCAAACCAAATAGAAGTACTCAAAGGTTCAGAGCCTGGAAACCTGGCAATGTTGCCACCCGCCTCGGAAAATGAAGAACAATGGCAAAAAATTGGTAGCCAGATTTCTATATTTTTGGCAAAAATACCTGAGTATATAGGTAGATTCTACCAAGAATACAAATCGCTGATTATCAGCTTTGGGTTGCTTGTGCTAACAGTTACGGCATTAAGGATTTTTCTAGCGGTACTCAACGCCATAAATGATATTCCCCTACTTTCTCCATTTCTCGAATTAATTGGACTTGGTTACACAATTTGGTTTACTTCCCGCTATTTGCTCAAAGATTCCACTCGGCAAGAATTAACAGCAGAAATTCGCTTGCTTAAAAAACAAACTTTAGGCATAGAAGAATCACAGACTTTAAACTAACTAAAGTATCGTGGCGATATATGTGTATCTAAAGTTTTGGTCAAGTAAAAAGCTGAGTTTTGCTTGACCATTGTATAAAACTGTAGATTCTTGGTGTTCTTCTCTTCGAGACGCTTTGCGAAGGCGTTCTTCTCTAACGAGACGCTAGGCGTTGGCGGAAGCCTCTCGTAGAGATGGCGGCTCGATAAATTAAGCTTTTTAGCACTTTTGCGTAAGTCCTATCTTATACCACATCAGCTAAATTATCTGGAAAAGAAAATGTATGATCAAGACAAATAGATTAGCTTCGCTGACAACAACAGTATTTCTTTCAACATTGCTAACAGTCCCTCTGCTTTCTAGCTGCGGCGGAGGTTCCCAAAATGCTGCGCCACCTCCAGTTGACGATACTGTTGGTAGAAATTTAAATAATCGCGCCCCCGTAAATCAACCCCAAGCTAGGAGGGGATTAAGTACAGGGCAGAAAGTGGCAATCTTAGCAGGAGCTGCTGGACTTTACTACCTCTACAATCAGCGAAAGAATGCCCAAGGAGCGGGAGCGCAGGGGAAATACTACCTTTCTAAGAATGGGCGTGTTTACTATCGAGATGCTCAAAATCGCCCTGTCTGGGTAACACCGCCACAAGAGGGTATTCGTGTTCCAGAGGAGGAAGCACAACAATACCGGGACTTTCAAGGATATAATAACAGTCCCACAGGGCGAGACTTAAGGGGTTTGGGTGCAGGTACTGTTCCGACAAATTAATTTCTGTACAGATTATAAATAGATGGCGTTTAAGCGTCATTCTATTTTTTAATAGAAACTTTTTCCGTATTTAAAGTTAATAAGACTTATAAGTATAGTATCAAGCATCATTATACTTTCTCAGAAAAGTCTTTTTTAAAATTTTATACGATTATATAGCAATACTATTTAATTGTTGAAAAGATTTTGACCTCTAATTTTTGTACAAGAGGGGTTTTAGTCTCAGGATGCTTTCAAAATTCAAACCGGAGTTTTATGTACTAATGGTTATACTTTTATCGAAGTAAAAGTAACTTTTGATAGATGATTTTGAAAAAATATAACAATTAATATATTAAAAGTAATTACTTTGCCGTTGATAGTTTAGTAAAATCACAGTTTAGGAGTCACAAATGAATTTATTAGAACAAATCTTCGGTGGTGGTCACGCAGCAGAAAATGACTACCGCAATTTTGTCAACCGCTACGAGCAAGGCTTACCTCATGAGGGATACTCAGATGAAGAAGTTTTAAACCGTTATCAGCAAGTATCGAGACAGTTACCTCCAGACCTTTATCAGGAATCTGCACAAGAAGCCTTTAGTCGGATGTCGCCACAAGAGCGGATGCAGTTTGGTCGCTCCCTTCAACAGCAGACGCGCTCTTCAAACTTGAATTTTCCCGATCTAAACCAAGATGGTATAGACGATCGCTTTCAAGACCCAAATTATCTTGCTCAAGCGACAGGCCGGGTTCACCAGCAACAACCAGATATACTCAGTCAAATTATGAGTGGTGCTGCGGGGAGCTTTATGGGTGGTCAAGGTGGTAACATTATGAGCAATCCATTAGCAAAGGGAGCGATGGCTGGTATCGCCGCCCTAGCTATGAAAAAGTTGATGCAAGGAGGCAACCAAGGAAATTACGGGCAGTATGGTAACGTCCGCCCAGCTAGCCAAGACCCCTACGGCGATCCGGCGGATTACGGGCAGTATGGTAACGTCCGTCCAGCTAGCCAAGACCCCTATGGAGATCCGGCAGATTACGGGCAGTATGGTAACGTCCGCCCAGCTAGCGAAGACCCCTATGGAGATCCGGCAGATTATAGGCAGTATGGTAATATCCGCCCAGCTAGCGAAGACCCCTATGGAGATCCAGCTGACCAACAGTACCGCTAGTAACCTCAAGCAGCAAAGCTGCAATTCGTAATTACAATCAGTCAAAGCTTGAACTCATCACTGATAATTATGGTTAAGTAAAAATCAATTTTTTTACTTGACCACTTTTTATTATATTGGTATCACCTAGTGGAAAATCTCTTGCATTGTTAGTGATTGTTTAAAGCGACAAAAAGCGGCTGAGAGTTATATTCTAAGAAGGTCAATCAGAATAAACTCAGGCTTTATTTCATTATTGTAAATTACCTACAGGAGCAGCAGATTGGTAGTAGAAAAATGAAACATTTAGCAAAAACCTTATATAGTAAGCTTCTGCATCTATTTCACCAGTTAATGGGAATTACCATTTCCCGTAATCCAAATCCAAAGGAAACTAATGTTGCTCTTGATGAAGAATCTCTGGAACACTCAAATACTCAATTAAAAAAGCAAATTCCTCTTCAAGACAGAGTTAATCAATCTGAGCAAAACTTACAATTAAATTACCAGGATTCAGCAAAACCTCGGCAATTCAAAAAAGCTTCTTTATTTCCTGATAGTAAGACTAATGTTGCTGCATTGTCGCTAGTTTTGTATGGAGTTGCCGAAGTCTTATCTCAAAAAATGAATCTTTCATGGAATCAAGTAAATAATACTTTTAGTTATGAAAGAGAAACTGAAACTGGAAAAGGAAAAATCTTTTACTATGTAACAGATAATCCTGAAACTCCACAACCAGAAACACTGGCAGAAGAGGCAGCTTTAGTTGTTATAAACGAATTTGATCCAAGGGCGTGTGCTATTCACCTGATTTACTGTGCCTTAGTAGCTAGCCTAGATAAACCTTGGTCAGGCAATTTTGTAATTGATGATAAGCAACTACTTGAATACACAGGGCTTGTGAAACGCAGGGACTTATGCAAGCATGAAAAATTGAGTATTTTGTACTCCTTGCTACGGCAACCTGCCCAAGTACTAGCTTGTATTGCATCGCCTAAACAGGGTAAAGCTGGAGCTTTTACTGTTGCTGATTTAAAAATTTGGGACATCAGCATAATACGAGATTTTGAAACAGATAAAGCTGGTGATAACAAGCTAGTGGGTTTAAAGGTAATAGGTCAAGCTGGAGTATGGACAAAATACTTCCTTAACAAATCTAAATACCACTACCACACTGGAATTATTACCAAGAAAACCGTACAGAAACTATTTAGTATTGGTAAACAAAATGCTGGCGCGGCTAGAATGTTAGTCTGGCTAACCTTCCAAATCAAACCGGAATTCCAGGATTGTGTAATGGGCAAGACTCTGATGGAGATTGCTTACGGTGCAGACAAAGTGTCAACAGCAGAGCAAGACAGACAGCTTAGACGGCAAATGGCTGATGATTTGGAAACTGACTTGAAAGTTGTCAAAGAAGCCGGATGGCAAGCAGAACTGGAAACAGGCCCAGCTTGGTTAACAAGCAGCAAAACTGCTAAAAGACCTATAGGTTACTGGAATCAAATACTCAATTCTAGATGGCGTTTTCATTTACCAGCAGAAGTACAGGAACGCTTGACCGTGGACTCGAATCAGCTAAGTGCAAATATCCAGCCTCTATCAGGTAATCTCATCAGAGAAGCGAGAAAAGCAAAAGGCTGGTCTAGAGCATTTTTCGCTACAACGATGGAGAAAAGCGTTTCCTGGGTTGATGCAGTCGAGACGGGTACACGTCAGGTTTCTCAAAAGGACTTGCCTAAGTTGCTCAATACACTGGAACTACACCTTAACAGGTATTAATTTCAACTAAACTTTTCTTATTTCTCTGAGGTAATTATTGCTATGTATTATTACTCGTTGCAACTGTGTTGGGAGGAACGTTAGGTTTTTCCATGACGTGAAAAGTTAGTGTTTATGTAAGGTTTCGGCAAAAGGCAGTATTCGTCATGCTTCCTGCCTCTCTTGTTAATATTTTGATAGACAGTATGCATTTCTCCTCGCTATGTTACGCCTAACAGAAGTAAAGCTCCCGCTCGATCATCCTGAAGATGCTATCAAGACTGCCATCTTCAAAAAGCTGCAAATCACGGACGAAGATTTGATTAGCTATTCCATCTTCAAGCGTAGCTACGATGCCCGTAAGAAAGGAGAGATTACCCTTGTTTATATTCTGGATGTAGAAACGACTCAGGAAACTCATCTACTCAAGCGCCTGAAAAAAGATCCTCATGTGATGATCACGCCAGACATGAGTTATCGCCCAGTGGCACAAGCACCAAGCAATTTGGCGATTCGCCCCATCGTCATTGGTACTGGGCCTTGTGGATTGTTTGCGGGTTTGATGCTGGCGCAAATGGGGTTCCGTCCCATCATTTTAGAACGTGGCAAACAAGTCCGCGATCGCACTGCTGATACTTTTGGCTTTTGGAAGAAAAAATCAGATTTCAACCCCGAATCTAATGCCCAATTTGGTGAAGGTGGTGCGGGTACATTTTCCGATGGCAAACTCTACAGCCAAGTCAAAGATCCTCAGCACTATGGGCGCAAGGTGCTAACCGAACTCGTCAATGCAGGAGCCTCACCAGAAATTCTCTATATCAACAAACCACATATCGGCACATTCAAACTGGTGGGAATCGTCCAAAGTATGCGTGCCAAAATCGAATCTCTGGGCGGTGAAATTCGCTTTCAAAGTCGGGTGGAAGATATCAATATCGAAAATGGACAGGTGCGGGGAGTCACCCTCGCCAGTGGGGAATATATCGCCAGCGATTATGTCGTTTTGGCGGTGGGTCATAGCGCCCGTGATACCTTCCAAATGCTATTTAATCGTGGAGTTTACATAGAGCCGAAACCATTTTCTATAGGCTTTCGAGTCGAACATCCCCAGTATCTCATTGACCAATGTCGTTTCGGCGCTCAAGCTGGTCATAAGCTTTTAGGTGCTGCCGATTACAAACTGGTTCACCACTGTCAAAATGGTCGTTCTGTTTATAGTTTCTGTATGTGTCCGGGAGGTTTGGTGGTTGCAGCCGCATCAGAACCGGGGCGAGTCGTCACCAATGGGATGAGCCAATACTCTCGCAATGAGCGCAATGCCAATAGTGCGATCGTTGTCGGCATCACCCCCGAAGATTATCCGGGGAACGCTTTGGCGGGAATTGACTTTCAACGGCGCTTGGAAGAAAAGGCATTTGCATTGGGCGGTGGAACTTATGAAGCTCCAGGGCAGTTGGTGGGAGACTTTCTTAACCATCGCCCTTCTACAGCATTTGGCACTGTTAAACCGTCTTATACGCCAGGGGTGCGTTTGGGTGATTTAAGTCAGAGTTTACCAGATTATGCGATCGCAGCCATCCGTGAAGCCCTTCCCGCTTTTGACAAACAAATCAAAGGATTTGCGATGGATGATGCCGTGTTGACTGGGGTAGAAACCCGCACTTCATCACCGATTCGGATTAAACGCAAAGAGGATTATCAGAGTTTAAATACAGTCGGTCTTTATCCGGCTGGTGAAGGCGCGGGATACGCAGGAGGGATTCTCTCGGCTGGTATTGATGGGATTAAGGTGGCAGAGGCGGTGGCTTTAAGTATTTTGAGGAATGTGAGTTTGTAGTAAGCACAAAACGTGCTTAAAAATCCAGAATTAAAGTCTTTACTACGAACTTTATTTCCCCTCTCTGCTCAGGAAAAATTGTCAGACTTACCACACAAGATACTAAAATTTAGTTATCAATAAAAACATAATGTTTGAGACTCGCCATTTTCCTGGGGCTTGGCAAACACATTGGTTATATTCCGATTAATCTTTGAACATGGTTGTTGACAAAAATCGAGAAGCATTCATTCCTTATACTCGCAACGATATTATCAAACTTTGCCTGCAAGACGATCAACTAAATGAGGCTGATGCCAAAAAATTTCAAGAATTCTGTAAAATCCTCACTGCATACTATCACTTTCGCTTCCATAAAACCTTAGAGATTATTAAAGATAATTATGTACCCTTTGACCCCAATGAAGATATCCAACCAATAACTCCACCAACCTTCGAGCAATATGATGAAATGGAGTTGAATGTAGTTGATGCTTTTCAACATATTGTCGAAAGAGCAAATTATATTCTTTTGCCTGAATCGATTGTCAAGCGATCGCTGGCAACCACATCTCTAATTGATTTGAAAACTCAAGTGGATTTTGAGGATTTTGACCGCTTTATCTGTTACTACCGGGGTGATAGTTATAAAAAAATTTCGGTAAAAAAGTTATTCTTTTGGCGAAAAGAAAAGACTATTGATATCTTGGAACGGATTGTTTTATTTGTCAAGTTCAAAGAAGCGGCTTACTTTCGTGCAAAGAAAGTCAACATCCAAGATTTGAAATTCATTCCCGGTAAGATGTATGTTTACTGCTATAAAAATATTCCCAAGCTAGATATCGATTTACTCTTTCCTAATGTGAAAACGAGTATGACCTGGAAAGATCGCTTACTATTTGGAATTCCTGCTATTGGGGCAGCAATTCCTTTGATATTAAGAACATTGCCGAATTTATTATTGCTGGCTGCGGCAATTTTGCTAGTACTAAATGTATCATTTTTAATTGAATTATTCAATGTAGAGTTGGAGCAAATCAGGAATTTTATGCCAGTTTTGGTGGCAACTTTATCATTAACTATATCTTTAGGTGGATTTGCCTTTAAGCAATACAATAATTACAAAAATAAAAAAATCAAATTCCAAAAAACAGTTACTGATACGTTATTTTTCCAGAATTTAGCTAATAATACTAGTGTTTTTCAAATGTTTATTGATTTGGCAGAAGAAGAAGAATGTAAGGAAATTATTCTGGCATACTATCACTTACTTACCAGTCCTGCACCGTTAAGCCCTCAACAATTAGATTCTCGCATCGAAGCTTGGATGGAGAATAAACTAGGCACAAAGATTAACTTTGATATTCAAGGGCCTCTGAGCAATCTAGAAGATATTCGTGGTCAAGTAATTCCCAACAGCGAAACAACAGACAATGTACCAGAAGTCTCTTTACTAACCTATAATCAGCAGGGAGCGTGTCAAGTTCTCCCCTTGGATGATGCGAAAGCAGTGATTGATTATGTTTGGGATAATGCCTTTCAATATAACGGGATAATCTTGTAGGCAAATGGACTAGTACGCCACGGCGTAAATATAGCAACCATTTAAAACCCCTAAAAAGCTCATTCCATAATACTTTTGACTTTTGACTTCCGCCTTGCGGTACTAGGGTTTCGATGTTAATTCTAATATCAAGCCCCACTTAGATACTTTCTAGGTAGGGCTTTTATTTTTATGTCTAAAGTCGATATGCAATCATCTATCAAGCGCGATGGCCTACACGTCCTTTCCGGTGGCGATCGCAGTGCAGAATTTATCCGATTGTTAAAGCTGGTTCTTTACAGAAGTTAAATAGGGCTGACTCTGTTTCTGATTCATCTTCAAATACAGCAGAGATGTACCATTCACAGGGCGAACCATTCGTATATTCAGCCCAAGCAATTGTTGCTGTTTCACCTGATGGAATCCCTGACTCACCCAAGTTAAATGCGGCCCACTCTTGCTCGTCGACAGATACCCACAACTCTGTAATTGCCAATTCAGTTTTATTGGTAACGCTAAAGGTGAATTGGTCTGACATAAATAGCCTTGCCTTTTAAGGATAAATAAATTGCAGATTGTCAGTGACTAGATTATACCGCCACTTGTTTCAAAAGTTGTGATACTAACTGCCAGAATATAGACTTACCCCTCTTTTGTTACTTTTGGCAAAGAATAATCTGCGATCCTTGCCCAGAATTAATTTTACCCATAGAGCTTCCTTTGAAGGTTTCTGTTGAGTTTGCGATCGTTAATCTCTTGACTAAATCTGAGTTTCATCATTTAGCTGCAATTTTTATCTGCCCAGAGTAACAAAAAAGGGCTTACAGCATTTCACTATAAGGTTGATACATTTAGGTAAGCAGAGGGGCAGAGGAGCGCAGGAACACAGGAGAGGGTTTGCAGGTTTTACCTAACAGATTATGAGGCAACTTATAGGCGCGACAGCTTACAAACCGGAAATAGCAAAATCTGATCGATTCTGTCTTACATACAGTTTTGCGTAAAAGCGTAGCATTTTTAATGTAGGGGGATGCATTGACATTGCAGAGAGATGCATTGGCATTACAAGGTATTGCCAAATTTAATTCGCTACAAATTAATGAAATGCTGTACTTAATACAACTCATATTTCATTAACTGACAAGGTAGCGCTCCGTTGTACACCGCAATTCGCTTGGATGATTTTAGTCCAATCGATTGAGACAGTTCCTTGTTGCCACTCAGGACAAAGGCAGTCCAGCCTTTGAAGCGTTGTTTCAGCACATCGCCCAAAAGTTTATAGAATGCCCCTAAATCGCTATCTCGCCCCAGCCGTTCGCCATAGGGTGGATTGCAGAATAAAACCCCACTGTCTGCGGGGGCGACAACATCGGCAAGCTCCATTTGAGAAAACCATACATGGTTATCAACACCGCAGTTTTGAGCATTGTTAATCGCTTGCTCGATTATATTTTCATCGCGATCGCTTCCCCAAATAGGTGCGGGAAGAGTATCCAATTGGCTGTCCTTAGCTTCTTGGAGTAGTTTTTCTAAAAGGGGCAGATCAAAATCGAGCCAATTTTCAAATCCAAAGCTATCGCGAAATAGTCCGGGTGCGATGTTCAGTGCCTTTAAGCTAGCTTCCAGAGGTAAAGTGCCAGATCCACAGAGAGGATCGTAGAACATCTGGTTTGTTTGCCAATCCGAAAGTTGAATTAGGGCAGCAGCCAGAGATTCCTTTAGAGGGGCTGTTCCAACCGCAGGACGGTAGCCTCGGCGGTGCAGACTATTTCCCGAACTGTCGAGTTTAACGGTACAAAAGTCGCGTTCAATGTGAACATTAACCCGCACATCTGGGTCATGAAGCTCTACATTTGAACGCTCACCCAGATTTTCTTTTTGTTGGTCGACGATCGCATTTTTGACCTGGAGAGATGTGAAGTGGCTGTGGTTGAGGCGATCGTTTTTGCCCGTGACATTCACCGCTAGTGTCATGTCTGGCGTCAGATAGTTTTGCCAATCGATGGTCTGGATACCGCGATAGAGATCCTTGGCATCAAGGCAAGGAAACTCATGGATATTCACCAAAATTCGGAACGGCAGCCTAGCCCAAAGGTTGACGCGATAAAGTAGAGCGCGATCGCCCTCAAAGGCTACACCGCAAAACCCCGGCTCTACGGAATGGGCACCCAGTTGCTCTAACTCCTGAGCTGCAAGGGTTTCTAATCCGCGAGCAACCGTTGCAAAATACTGATTCATCCTCTAATCCAAAGCATTATCTTCACTGTTCACCCATTGACGCACTTTAGCTTAACTCATATCTTGTAACATTCTCTCTCGTTAAGTCTGCGATTATAACCTTATACCAATTAAAAATGAAGCTGCATATAATGGGGAGAAGCAAACTTGGTA
>NZ_JAVRCE010000078.1:0-35381 GCF_034530915.1 Nostoc sp. DedQUE09 | reverse complement strand
AACGACCGGGTTCTTACTCAGCACTCAGCACTCAGCACTCAGCACTTTGCTATATATTGAATTACTCAAATCTTTTACTCCTCGTCCCGTAACTTCCGAAGAAGAATTAGTGGCTACGCAAGAAGTCATTGATTCTTTAATTGATAAAGGTAAATTAATACCAAATGAACAAGACTATCCCAATAGTTCATTTTTACTTTTCCATAAAAACCCATGAGCAAAATTAATCCTGAAACAATCTCCTTACATACCTTAAACCCACTCAACCGATTTTCTGACAGAGCAGAGGATTATGTAAAATATCGACCAACTTATCCCGTAGATGCGATTAATATTATCTTGGAAGGATTAGGTGAAAATTCACAACTCGTAGCAGCAGATATTGGTACACCTTGGTAAAGTAATTTAAAAGTAAAAATGAGAATCATAATAAGTAGGGTGTGTTAATTCACTCTCAATAAATATCAGGATTCACATGGCACAACCAAAATATGAAGGTTATTGCGAATGCATTCCTACCAAATTAGTTAGAGAAAAATTTGGAGATGTCAATGTTTATGCCCAAAATGCGAAATCACTCTTAACAAAAGCTACTGGCTTTATTGGTAATTATGATTTTACTCTAAATCCTTACAGGGGATGTCAATACGGTTGTAGTTATTGCTATGCTGCTGCATTTACCCCTAATGCTCAAATGCGCCAAGATTGGGGTAAATGGGTAATTTTTAAGGAAAATTCTGCTGAGATTTTAGCGAAAGAATTAAAAAAGTGGTATAAAAAAATCCTCATACTCCTCCTAGTATATACATGAGTAGCGTTACCGATCCTTATCAACCACTTGAGTCTAAACATCAGCTGACTCGTCGGTTATTGGAGGTAATGCTAGATATGGGGATTGACGGTTATCCAACTCCAACTTTGGTGATTCAAACTCGTAGCCCAATTATTACTAGAGATATTGATTATTTACAACGATTCAAGCGATTGCGAATTAATATGAGTATTCCCACTGGGAGCGAATTAGTGAGAAAAGATTTTGAACCGCGATCGCCCAGTATTAAAGCTAGACTAAATGCTATCACTAAAATCAAACAAAGTATTGATTATTTTAAAGGTTTTCTTCCTAAAATTACTATCACTATTACCCCTCTACTTCCTACTTTAGCAACTGATGAAGCTGCTTTTATTGAAAAATTAGCCATTGCCGATAGGATTGTAATTCAATCTTTCCATTCTAGCCAGAGTCGTTCTCTTGTAGCATCAACTCGTCAAGAAGCTGAAGAAATTAAGCAAAAATACGCTTGGTGGTATGAGGATGAAAAATTAAGCTATATGAAATTTAAGACAAACTTAGTTTCTCGGCTTCCAGGTGTAGAAATTATGGAAGGCAAAGAGGGATTTGGTTATGAATAATCTTATCGTAAATTGGTGGCAAAGTCAGCAGTTAAAATTCTCTTTAAAACGCGGGGATATCCGACGTGCAGTCCAACTATTGCAAGAAATTCAAAAATCAGGCGCAAGATTCTCATGGTTAGAAAAATTGTTTAGGGATAAACTTCATACATTAGATGATTATGTAATATTGGCGAAAAAACTATGATTAAATGCAGGCAAAGTAACAGAGAATATATTAAAGAAATATAAGGTATCTGAACTTTAATCTTGAATTTATAAATGACCTGCAATCCGCAAGTAGCAGAAGGTTGGCATGGCAAACTTAATTTAGTCTATGCCGATCGCCAGGGTAAAACCCAATTAATTTACGATCGCCAACAAGCGCCCCTGAAGGTACAACGCCCATTTTATCCAGAAGGGCAAAAAGTTTGTCATAGCGTAATTTTACACACGGCTGGGGGAATGGTGGGAGGTGATCGCTTATCCTCTAACATCCACCTCAAGCCCCAAACCCAAGCCTTAATCACTACAGCTGCTGCAAGCAAAATATATCGCAGTAATGGCTTACAAGCTAGACAAACCATCCAAATGCAAGTTGACGCTGGCGCTTGTTTAGAATGGTTGCCGCAAGAGACAATTTTATTTAACGACGCGATTTATCGGCAAGATTTACGGGTAGAATTAGCAACCGGGGGCAGTTGGTTAGGCTGGGAAATTACCCGATTTGGTCGCAGTGCTAGAGGAGAGAAATTCTTGCAAGGAGAATGGCGATCGCACACGGAAATTTGGCAGCGAGATGTTCCCTTATGGATTGATCGGCAATGGTTACGGGGTAGCGAAGAAATTTTTCACAGTCCCCACGGCTTGGCTGGAAAACCAATTGTAGGTAGTCTAGTTTGGGTTGGTGGTGTAGTTTCAGCAGAAATTGTCGAAAAAACGCGAAATTTATGGGATGGGAAAGGAGAAGCGGGTGTTAGTCGGTTACAACATGGATTATTGTGTCGATATCGCGGTTCTTCCACATCTGAGGTGAGAAACTGGTTTATTGATGTTTGGCAGATGCTGCGAGTTTCTTTCTTGAATCGTGGTAATTGTATACCAAGAGTGTGGCAGGTTTGAACTAACCGCAGAGGCGCAAAGAACTTAGAGGAGGTAAGAATGCAACTTACACCGCAGGAAAAAGATAAGCTATTAATTTTTACTGCTGCTTTATTAGCAGAAAGACGTAAAGGAAGGGGTTTAAAACTGAATTATCCTGAAGCGATCGCTTATATTTCTGCTGCCATTTTAGAAGGTGCAAGGGATGGGCAAACTGTAGCTGAATTAATGAGTTATGGTACAACTCTATTGACGCGGGATGATGTCATGGAAGGAATATCAGAAATGGTTCATGAAGTACAGGTAGAAGCAACTTTTCCTGATGGCACAAAGTTAGTAACAGTACATAATCCCATTCGTTAATTTTGTAAATTTTAATTTATTATGATTCCTGGAGAAATTATCACACCAGCAGGTGAAATTGAATTAAATGTTGGTCGTCCAACTATAAAATTACAAGTTTCAAATACAGGCGATCGCCCCATACAAGTCGGTTCCCATTATCACTTTTATGAAGTCAACACCGCTTTAAACTTTGACAGAGAACAAGCGCGAGGAATGCGCCTCGATATCCCCGCCGGAACCGCAGTTCGCTTTGAACCAGGCGACGAAAAAGAAATAACTCTAATCCCCCTCGTTGGTACTCGCCAAGTCTACGGCTTCAACGCCAAAATTAACGGAAACCTCTAAAAACTCTCCGCGTACCTCTGCGCTTCCCTCCGCGTCCCTTTGCGTTAAAAAAAAGGATTTTATATGCCTTACAGAATGGATCGCCGCGCCTACGCCGAAACCTATGGCCCAACAGTAGGCGATCGCATCCGACTTGCAGACACAGAATTATTTATAGAAGTTGAACAAGATTTCACCACCTACGGCGACGAAGTGAAATTTGGCGGCGGTAAAGTCATCCGAGACGGAATGGGACAATCCCCCATTTCTAATGCCGATGGTGCTGTAGATTTAGTAATTACTAATGCCTTAATTCTCGATTGGTGGGGTATTGTCAAAGCCGATATTGGCATTAAAGATGGCAAGATTTTTAAAATTGGTAAAGCTGGAAATCCTTATATTCAAAATAATGTAGATATTATTATCGGCCCCGGAACTGAAGCCTTAGCTGGTGAAGGAATGATTCTCACTGCTGGCGGTATCGATGCCCATATTCATTTTATTTGTCCCCAACAAATTGAAGTTGCGATCGCTTCTGGAATTACTACCATGATCGGCGGCGGTACTGGCCCGGCTACGGGTACAAATGCCACTACCTGCACCCCCGGCCCTTGGAATATTTACCGAATGTTGCAAGCTGCTGATGCTTTTCCCGTAAACTTAGGATTTTTGGGCAAAGGTAACGCCAGTCAACCCCAAGGACTTGTAGAACAAGTAGCCGCCGGTGCAATGGGGTTAAAACTACATGAAGACTGGGGAACCACACCCGCAGCAATTGATACTTGCCTCAGCGTTGCCGATGAATACGATGTGCAAGTAGCGATTCATACTGATACTCTGAACGAAGCCGGATTTGTCGAAGATACGATCGCTGCTTTCAAGAATCGCACCATCCACACCTACCACACCGAAGGCGCAGGCGGAGGACACGCACCAGATATCATCAAAGTTTGCGGCCAAGCTAACGTTCTGCCATCTTCTACCAATCCCACACGTCCTTACACCGTCAACACCTTAGACGAACACCTGGATATGTTGATGGTATGCCATCACCTTGATCCTGCGATCGCTGAAGATGTCGCTTTTGCCGAATCTCGCATCCGTCGAGAAACCATTGCTGCTGAAGATATTTTGCACGACTTAGGCGCATTTAGCATGATTTCTTCCGACTCCCAGGCGATGGGAAGAGTAGGCGAAGTGATAATTCGCACCTGGCAGACATCTCACAAAATGAAGGTGCAACGGGGAACTCTTAACCCACAAGGAACTGAGCAAAAAGCAGACAATTTTCGGGCAAAAAGATATGTTGCTAAGTATACGATTAATCCTGCGATCGCTCACGGAATTGCTGAATATGTAGGTTCAGTGGAAGAGGGAAAATTAGCAGATTTGTGTTTGTGGCGTCCCGCGTTTTTTGGCGTGAAACCAGAGATAGTGATTAAAGGCGGGATGATTGCATGGTCGCAAATGGGCGATGCTAACGCCAGTATTCCCACACCGCAACCAGTGTATATGCGACCGATGTTTGGTAGTTTTGCAGGGGCGCGTCATGCCACATCATTAACTTTTGTTTCCCAAGCAGCTTTAGAGAAAGAAATTCCTCATCAGCTAGGTTTAAAAAAGTCAGCAGTTGCAGTTTCTGGGACACGCCAATTGAGTAAGCGGGATATGAAGCTAAATGATGCACTACCCCACATTGAAGTTGATCCAGAAACATATCAAGTCAGGGCAGATGGTGAGTTGCTGATTTGTGAACCTGCGACAGTTTTACCAATGGCACAGAGGTACTTTTTGTTTTAGTTCATGACCGAGCAACTTACTGATTACGATAATCCTTGGAAAGAGGATAATGGTTTTGCCAAAAGAGTTGGCATCGCTTCTAGAGAATGAGCGAATCACCTACTTTCTGGTGAAAGTGCGATCGCAATTCCTTCTACAGCAGAATTTCAGCAAGTTTTAGATAATCTCACGTCTGGAGAATGGGCGATCGCTCTGATGCATTAACGTAACACGCCAACGTATTGGCATAACACGTCGATGTATTGGCATAACACGTCGATGTATTGGCATAACACGTCGATGTATTAACATAACACGCCAACGTATTGGCATAACACGTCGATGTATTAACATAACACGCCACCGTATTGGCATAACACGCCGATGTATTGGCATAACACGCCGATCGCCTGTTTTATAGTGAGAGTGCGATCGCTATTCCTTACACAGCACAATTCCAGCAAAGATAATCTCGCTTCTAGAGAATGAGCGAATCGCCTACTTTCTGGTGAAAGTGCGATCGCTATTCCTTCCACAGCAGAATTCCAGGAACTTTTAGATAATCTCACGTCTGGAGAATGAGCGATCGCTTGTTCTGTGGTGAGGTGCGATCGCAATTCCTTCCACAGCAGAATTTCAGCAAGTTTTGGATAATCTCACCTCTGGGGAATGAGCGATCGGTTATTTTGGAGTCACGATAAATTTCTTCGTTACTTAACTTGTTCAAATTTAAACAGGCCATCGCTACCTTTAACTACTTTGACAAGAACAGGTTCTTGTTGGCGATCACCTTTCTCATCAAAATGGAGTGAGTACCCTGAAGTTTTGTTTGCTGGAACATTAAAATTTGGAGATTTGAGGTTTTCTAAAACCGTTTGATGTGTGGGATTGTTAGACATAGATATAGCTGTAATAAAAGCTTTAGTCGCATCATAAGCTGTAGCTGTGCGCCAGCTAATCTGTCCTCCCCACATTCCCTTAGCTTCCTCTGCAAATTTTATTGAGTTTTGCTCTTGTGCAAACCAATCTACAGATATAACTAAACCTTCAAAAGCTTCTGATTTCAAAGTGTCTTGATTATACAAAGCATTTCCTCCTAGCAGAGGCAATTTTTTGCTTCCCTGAGCGCGAGCAATTGCAAGTGCCACAGAAGTTAATTCTGTATTCGGAAACAGAACAATTGCATCTGCTTTACCTTGTTTATTAATTTTTGAAATTTCGGTAGATGTATCTAGTGAACGATCAGCCAAATTAGGAGTATCTATAACTTCCCCATTCTTCTCTTTAAATAATTTTTCAAACTCTTCCTTTACGTTATTACTATAAATATCATCAGGATTGTAGAAAATTACTACTCTTTTATAGCCCTGATTCGTAGCATAATCTGCTAACTTACCAGCATTTACTTCAGTAGAAAGTACTGTTCTAAAAAATACTCTGCTATTTAGTGAGGTACTTGTACTTCCTGGAGATATCATTGCTATACCAGCGCTTTCATACTGAAGTAGTGCCGCTTGACTATTTGGACTAGTATAGTGTCCAATAACTCCTAGAATATTTTTTTTAACTAGCTCTCTAGCAACTTTTTGAGCTTGAGTTTGATCGCTGCTATCATTTGCAATTACTATATTTAAAAATCGCTTATTCACTCCACCTAAACTGTTAAAATTATCTTGTGCCTGTGCAACTCCTCGCAATAGTTCTTTAGAAATACCCGCTTCTTTATTAGTATCTGGTAAAACCACTGCCAGAGTGAGTGGCTTGCCTTGTTGATATGCTCTAGCATTGTTGTAATAAATTTGCAACTCTGGATCGTAAGGAAAGGCTTGTCTAGCTTTTTTAAAAAAGTCAACAACTTGAGTTTGGGTATAATCCTTGTTTTGAAAAGCTTCAAAAGCCTGAGCAAGACTTGGATTTTCACTTCTAATAAATAAAGTAAACTTACCTTCACTAATAAAAAATGGCGATCCTGGCTGTGGCTGTTTTGCTTGTTCCGTTATTGACGGTGTTGGGACTGGCGGATTGTTAGTAACTGAATTTCTTTGTGATAATTTCCAGTATGACAATCCAAGTACTAAAATTAGTAGTACTGGAGCAAGCCCTAAGACAAGGCGTTGCTGCTTTCGTGTTGCCAATTCTTGGCTAGCATATAAAAGTTGCTGCTTTCGTGTTTCCAATTCTTGGCTAGCATATAAAAATTGATAATCTTCAACAAGCAACTGTTTATGTTCTGCCCATGCTTGAGCTTGTCGTAATTTTTGCCCTTCTAAGAGATCAGATTTATTCTGACGATTAGACTCTAGCCATGCTGCTAATTCCTTTGCATAAGGTCGCAAATTTGCTAACGCCTGATTAACCCAGTTGTTATCAAAAACACACTTATAAATGCGGTTATAAACTTTTAATTTGCCATTTTGCTTAACTACCAATCCTGACAGGCGCAATTCTATTTGTCCCGGACTATTATCTTCTTCCATTTCTCCTTTTCGCAAAATTTGTTCATATAATTCAAGCAGCAGATCCGCAGGCTGTTTGTTGCTGAAAATACGATCGCGTATTGTCCTCAAATGCTCTGGATCATCCTGAGATTGCCAATTTTGGATAATCCGCGATCGCACTAATTCTTCTACAGACAATATTTGCTCATCATCTAAAATAAATTGACAAAGCTTTTGGGTAAGAAAAGGTTGTCCACCAGTCCATTCCAAAACCTCTTTTAGCTTTTCTTGGGGATTAGTGACTTTACCTACTAATCCCCTAGCTAAAGGCTCGGCTTCAATTAGATCAAAACCTTTGAGTTCAATTGCTTGACCGATATTAAAAGGTGTACGCTGTTTATCTTGAATCAAATCAGAGGGAGTTGCTACTCCTAAAAGACAAAATGTCAGGCGTTTATATTCTGGTTTATCAGCACGTTGGTTATGGCAGGCTCGAATCAAAGCAAAAAAATCCTCAGTTGAAAAACTCAGGCTGAGAACGCTATCGATTTCATCAACAAAAATAACAATTTTTTTAGGAATAGCAGCTAGCATCTCTTCTTCAAGGAACTTGCCCAATCGCTGCAATGGGGGCAGTAATCTTTGCGCTCTCCACCAGCTTTCTAAATCAAAATTATCGTTTAGTTTTAGACTTCTAACCAGGCTGTCAATTACACCTGCATACCATTGATTAGGGGTGACATCCTGAGTGCCGATGGCGGTAATATCAATTTCAGCACAAGCAATTCCCTCTTCCTGCAACCTTTGCATGGTTCTTACCCGCAAACTCGATTTACCCATCTGCCGCGAATTCAGGACATAACAGAATTCTCCTGCTTTTAACTTTTTGTACAAGTCCTCATCTGCCTGCCGCGTAACGTAGGTAGGGGAATCTGAAGGTAAAGTACCCCCAACTTGGTATTCGTAGTTTGGGTTAGGCTCTGGATTCATTAGTTATGTCCAATGCAGTTGCATACTCATCATTCTCCGTTTCCTCTGTCTACCTGCAAATACGTACTGGGGCAAATTTCCGGGATATTTGAAATCATCACTATACACCTAAGCGATCGCGAAAATACAGGCGATACAAATCACACAAAGGCAGAACATCATTGCCTGTGAATTTCACCAGTCTCATATTTCGTAATCTAGATGCTTTATCAGAATCTATTCTAACTGGGCTATTGGTAATAACTACTTGCTTCATGGCTTGCTTTAGTTCTGGATTGTCCTGCAAAATCGACAATTGATCAAGCAGATGGTCGCTGTATAAGCCTTCTTGAGTGGGAGCAATTGTCAATAGTTCTTTCAACGTCAGTTCGCATCGTGCAATTTTATACAGTGCCTCTTTCACCAGCCAAGGATGCCCACCAACCATCGCCATTAGTTGGACAACTTGCTCTCCATTCCAAGAGAGTTGGAGGCGCTGTGCTAAATTCTGCACCTGTGACTGATTTAACTCTGGTATTTCAATGCCTTTCCCCACATTTAGGGGCGATTTCTTCGTATCTATAGGAATGTTATCTTCTTTGGAGTAGGCAATTACCAACCGTAACTTTTGCCAAATAGGCTTAGTTATGGCTTTCTCATGCCAAGCTCGTAGTAATGGAAGAAAGTTACAAGCTATGTGATAGGAGAACATGACATCAACGTTATCTAATGCCAAAACTAGCGGACTATTGATTGCTGGCAATAAATATTCTTCAAAGTAGTTTGTACAGTCTAAGTTGGCACTCACTGTACTTTTCCACTTCTCAGCCAGTTTATCTGGTAGATTTAATTCTCTGACTATCCTGGCACAGAACCACTGCCAGAAAGGCTTTAGAGTGTTGAATATTTCTTTTTCTGGCTCTTGAAAGTCTACTCGTACTGCTTGATAGCCTTGCTGAGTTCCATAATCCAAAATTTGTTTCATTAAGTAGGTTTTGCCCCATCGCAAGGGAGCTTTCACCCGGATTAATGCCCCTGGCTTCTTCACTTCTTTGTAACAATCAACATAAAAAGCTTGATCGAAAAACGGAAATTCAAGTTCTGAGGTTAGTTCTCGATGCAGCAAACTTGACAATTCAGCCCAATTTTTATGAATTGTGGTTAATGGTACAGCTAATCCCCCTTGGGTATTGTCGTAAGCGGCGATCATCCCAACTACTGCTTGCAATTGAATATCAAACACAGGGGAACCACTATAGCCACCGATGATTTGTTGTGCGTCTGCCATTACCCGCAACCGTAACATCGGTAAGTTACCAAAACCTGAATGGCTGTTAGCATCAGTGATATTGCCCTCAATCGTTCCGCCTTCTGGGAAGTCTGAACGCCCATAACCAATTGAGCGAAATTGATTTCCTGGCTCAAAAGTTAGCGATAAGGGTACAGCTTTGTCTTGATAACCGGATAACTGCAATATGGCGAAATCATCGCGGGTGCGATCGCCTAAATAAACCAACTCAACCCTTTGCCCATTGACTCGGACTTTTTCCCAACCCCCTGCCGACTCAACAACATGGGCGCAGGTGAGTAAATATCCATTGGTTGAGATAAAAAAGCCCGTGCCTTGGATGTAACCTTCTGGGGTAGCGATCGCTACGGTACAAGCCCTAACTAATTCCCAATTCATGAAAATTTATTACTTGTTTTCTTCGGGTGCCAGTTTCCAAGTTATTTTCACCTTCAGTGATGCCTGCCCAGTGGATTCGACTACATAGACTGAGCCTCTAGCGGTAAAATTCACGCCAAACTCAACTTCTCCGCTTACGGGTTGCGATTCTTGCTGCAAGGTACGAAACGCCTTTGTAATTGGGCGACACCCGCGAACAATCAATTCCTTAACTGCATCGAAGTTAGCCTCTACTTTTTCTATAGGTAACTCACCAGTGGGCGCTACACGGCCTACTGATGCATCTGGTAGCTCAACTGCTACCAAAATCGTGCCTCCATCCTCTGTATTCAGTTCTAGAAGTTTACGAGCCATAATTTAATTAGCTTGCGACTATCTGTTAAAAAGGTAAGTAAAGTAGTTTTTAAAATACATTTATATAAATTCTTTGGTAAACAATTTTTTTTGGAGAAAGTATATATAAGGGTCGTACCTAAGAAACTATACCAATAAACCAGTTTCCCTAAAAATTTACTTTTATCCCATACCCTGCATCTATAATGACTTCACAATCTTCTCGCTCTGACAAAATTCTAGTTGTCGATGACTCTCCTGATAACGTGTTTTTGATCAAAACTATTTTGGAGGAAGAAGGTTACACCATTAGCACCGCAGAAAATGGTATTTCAGCCTTGGCAGAATTGAAAGCTTCTCCTTGTGACTTGGTTCTGCTGGATTTGATGATGCCAGGTATGGACGGGTACGAAGTCACTAAACACATTCGTGGTGAGATGAAGTTGCCGCAATATATCCCCATACTGCTGATTACTGCCCACGATGCGCCCAACGTCGCCCACGGATTAGACTTGGGTGCTGATGATTTTATCCGCAAACCTGTAACAGTAGATGAATTGCTGGCACGAGTGCGATCGCTCCTACGTTTGAAGCATAGTATGGATGAACGTGATGAAATTGCCCGTCAGCGAGAAGATTTTGTCTCCCGCCTCACCCACGACTTACGCACTCCCTTGGTAGCTGCTGATCGTATGTTAATGCTATTTCAGCAAGGAGCGTTGGGAACATTATCACCGCAAATGCAGGAAGTAATCACCATCATGGCCCGTAGCAATATCAACCTGCTTTCTATGGTCAATACCTTATTGGAAGTTTATCGTTTTGAAGCGGGTCGCAAAAGTTTGGCGTTTCAACCAGTTAATCTGGGTCAATTGCTAGATGAAGTGACTGGAGAATTGTCACCCTTAGCTCAAGATAAAAAACTCTCCCTAAATTTGGACGTTACTGAAGAGTCAAGCACAAACACAGTGATGGGCGATCGCTTAGAACTGCATCGTCTATTTACCAATCTCATCGGAAATGCAATCAAATTTACCGACTCCGGGTCTATTACTATTCGTTTTGCTTCTCAACGCCAGTTCAACAAAAGTAATCAATCTCAGTTCTCTGAAACATCCAATTCCGTTGACTACATTAGAATTGAAATAGCGGATACAGGCCCAGGTATTCCCCCTGAAGAACAAGCCACTATATTTGAACGATTTCGCCAAGGCAGTCATAAGAGTTCTGGTAGTGGCTTAGGACTGTATCTTGCTCGTCGAATTGTCGAGGCACATCAAGGCATTATTCTGCTTAATTCCGAGTTGGGCAAAGGTAGTGTATTTATTGTGCTTCTACCCACCAAAGCATGAAAAACTAGTAATTATAAATTATGAATTTTAGAGTTTTTTATCCTGGCAATTCATAATTTATAACCTTACTATATCTAGCAATACTTTAAAGTAAAAAAATCAATTAGAAAATCAAACGCTAAAAATTGAATAATCAAATATGCTGAGATAATGGCATGACTATTAAATAGTTTTTGATAGGACAAAACAATGATTACCACTGAATTATCTAACATTGGCAATATTATCCAGACTCAGCGAGATTTTTTTCAAACGGGCAAAACTAAAGATGTAAATTTTCGCATTGAACAACTGAAAAATCTTAAGCAAGCAATCATTGAGCATGAACAGTCAATAGTCGAGGCATTACAAGCGGATTTACATAAACCAGAAGTAGAAACTTACCTTACAGAAATCAGCGTAATTAAGGATATTGATTACGCCATCAAACATCTTCAAAACTGGAGTAAACCCCAAAAAGCAGCGGTTTCCTGGGATTTTTTTTCCTACTCAGCAAAAATTTATCCAGAACCATTAGGGGTTGTCTTAATTATCGGCCCTTGGAACTATCCATTTCAGTTAATTATCTCACCGTTAATAGGTGCGATCGCAGCCGGTAATTGTGCAATTATCAAACCTTCAGAAATTGCTTCTCATACGTCTGATGTCATTGCTAAGATTATTGCCAAACATTTTGACCCTGCTTATCTTGCAGTGATTGAAGGAGGCGTGGAAGCAAGTCAAAAACTACTTGCAGAAAAGTTTGACCATATCTTTTTTACTGGTGGTACAGCCGTCGGCAAAATCATCATGGCAGCAGCGGCAAAATATCTCACACCAGTGACTTTAGAATTGGGAGGCAAAAGTCCTTGTATCGTAGATACTGACATTAATCTTGAACACACCGTCAGACGAATTACTTGGGGAAAATTCATTAATGCTGGACAAACTTGTATCGCCCCCGACTATCTTTTAGTTAATAAAACAATCAAGAAAGATTTAATAGATGGTCTGGAAAAATCTTTAAAAGAATTTTATGGCGAAAATCCAGCAAGCAGTCCTGATTATGCCCGGATTATCAGTCAAAAACACTTTGAGAGATTAGTTAGTTTTCTTAAAGACGGTGAAGTTGTCGTTGGTGGAGAAAATCAACCTTCAGAGCGTTATATCGCCCCAACACTGATTGATCATGTCTCATTAGAAGATTCTGTCATGCAGGAAGAAATCTTTGGGCCCATTTTACCGATCATTGAATATACTGACATTGCAGAAGCGATCGCCTTAATTAACTCTAGACCCAAACCCTTGGCGTTGTACTTATTTTCTCAAGACAAAAACCTGCAAAAGCGAGTTTTGCAAGAAACTTCCTCTGGTGGAGTCTGTATTAATGACACAGTTATGCAGGTTGGTGTCTCGTCTTTACCATTTGGTGGAGTGGGAGATAGCGGTATTGGCAACTATCACGGCAAAGCTAGTTTTGACACCTTTTCACATAAGAAAAGTGTATTGCAAAACTCCTTCTGGCTCGATTTAAAATGGCGATACGCTCCATATCAGGGCAAATTGCCGTTTATCAAGAAACTTCTGGGTTAAAAAAAGTTAGGAGTTAGGAGTTATGAGTTATGAATTTTTAACTCTCAACTCCTAACTCCTGTACAGACGCGATTAATCGCGTCTCTCCTAACTCTTAACTCCTAACTATTAAATTCCAAAAGCGTTGCTGTAACGCTCCTCAGCCCAAGGTTCACCACGGCGATGGTAGCCATTGCGCTCCCAAAAACCAAGTTCTTCAGCAGCTAAAAATTCTAAACCATTAATCCACTTAGCACTTTTCCAAGCGTAGAGGTGGGGTACAACTAGCCGCATCGGCCCACCGTGTTCAGATGGAAGGTCTTCACCAAAGACTTTAAAAGCAAAGAAGTTTTCTTCGCGCAGAAAATCTTCTACAGAAATATTGGTGGTGTAGCCGCCATAGCAGTGTTCCATAACGTGGGCTACTTTTGGGTCTAATTCAATCAGACCCATGAAATCTGTAACTTTAATGCCAGTCCATTTGACATCAAGTTTAGACCAGCGCGTTACACAGTGGAAGTCAGCTGTGAATTCGTGTTGAGGTAGCGCCATAAAATCTGACCAACTAAAGGTAGCAGATTTTGCTAAACCCCAAACTCGAAACTCCCATTCTTCAGTGTTGACTTGGGGAGTTTCGCCGTAAGTTAATACGGGAAAACCTTTAGCTAAGTGTTGACCAGGAGGGACGCGATCGCCCTCTTCTTTACCTGGTTTCTGAAAAAATTTTCCTAGCATAGTTAGAGAAAAATCAGTTTTCTCAAGATGTTTACAAGCTTTTTTGCTGAGTTGCCAACAGCACCAAATGTTTTACTCTTTATATAACTCTTGAATGATAGGTAATGGGTAATGGATATTTCCAATTACTCACTACCAATTTTTTCGATCTAATGAGCTTATGTAGAGTGTCTATGATTCATAATGCAATCAGGAAAGCTAAGAAAAAGCATTTATCTAGCGGTCAGAAGTTTGATTGTTGAGCTTTGCAATCAAATCTATCGGTGCTGTTCGTGCTTTTCCTGATTGAGAAATTATGATTCTTCTTCCTCTTCTTCAGCAGTTGGATAAACAAATGTAGAACGTCCAGTCAAAATTGACTTGCCCAGAGATAGGGCTTTCTGAGCTTCAACGACGGCTTTATGCCTCCAGGTAGCTCGACGTTTATCTCGTTTTGATTTGGAAGTTTTCTTCTTAGGAACAGCCATGTCAGCAGATATCGCGATTCTTGACAACCTTCTTATTCTAGGCCATCCACTGACGCCAAAGACAACAGTTGAGTTAGGAATAAGTAAGTTGGGTTAAGAGTGACGCTAAGACGCAAGAACAGAAACAATAGACTTCTTGGCATTTGTCGGGGTAAAGGGGAAGGTGGGGCCCCAAGAAGGGGATAAGGGGCAGGGGAAAAGGGTAAAAAAACTCAAAATCCTTTCCCTTTAACATGCACCCTTTTCCCTAAGAGTGCAAAAATATATTTTTGCAAGAGGTCTAATGACTTTTTTTAAATCCCCCAAGGTTCCGAGCCAAGAAAGCTTTGGCTCGGACTTCAAGCTCAACCCGTCATTTTGGCGTTGACACAACGCTAGCTGCTGGAACTTGATTAGAGTTATTTTCAAAGAAAAGTAAAGATCGCGCAGTTTTGAAGTAAGTGGCCCAATTTTGAGCATCAGGGCGCGATCGCCATTGAGGACGACTGACATCTAATGTCAGGACTGGTGCGATCGCGCCATAATTTTGTACGGACACAATGATGGAAACATCTGTCACCAAGATATCTTGGTCGAAGCTCCTTTGAGCAGCTGCTCTAGCGACCGCTTCCGCTCTCCTGAGAACGGTTTCATAGTTTTCTTCTGGCAAGCGGTCAATTGCTAGATCGACTCTAGCGGTGTAAGCTCGCACAAGCTGCGGTGCAATCGCTTCCATCAAAAACCACGCAGGAACAGTAGATATGAGCAAAACTACTAAAGGAATTATCCGGATTCTTCTGGCAATTTGGCTAATAACTGAAAAGGGAGCGAGCGATGATGGTAGGTGAGCAGAAATTTTGCTCATGACCTTCTATCTCCTTAGTAATGATCTGTTATTGAAATTAGGTAAAGGTATTTTTCCGGCTAATTAACGTAATAAAAATTACATTCTAACTTAAGATTCAATCAGAATCACCTAGACTATAAGACATAGGTTAGCTTTGTTTGATTTGACAAAGCCAACCGCAATTTTAAGACCAGCAAACAACAATAACTGACAAAGAGCGGGATGGCAAATTACTGGGCGATCGCGATTGGTATCAATCAATATCAGTTATTTCAACCTTTAAGTTGTGCCCAAGCAGATGCTGAGGCACTAGAAGATTTTTTGGTGACAGAGGCAGGTTTTCTCCCCAAGCACTGTCTAGTGATGACAGATACTTCGCCGCCGATTGGGGATAGATCGACTTACCCGACGAAGGAGAATATTTTGTTGCTGCTTGAGGATTTGGCAGCAACAAGTTGGCAACCGGAAGACTATCTGTGGTTATTCTTTAGCGGCTATGGAGTCAATTACAAGGGCAAAGATTACTTAATGCCAGCAGAGGGCAACCCGGAACTGGTACAAGAGACCGGCATAGAATTGCGATCGCTAATGCAAAGTCTGCAACTTGCTGACCTCAATGTATTGCTACTACTCGATATCAACCGCGCTTTTGGCACTCAAGCAGATGCCCCTGTTGGCGAAGAAACAATAGAACTAGCCCAAGAACTACAACTGGCGACAATTCTTTCTTGCCAACCAGAGCAATTTTCCCATGAGAGTAGCGAACTAGGTCACGGATTCTTTACAGCAGCTTTGTTAGAAGCTTTACGTTCTGGTAATGGCAGCAACTTGGCAGATTTAGAAAGCTACCTAAGCCTGATCGTGCCAAAATTATGCCACCACCACTGGCGTCCTATCCAAAACCCTGCCACTATCATCCCATCAAGGCAGCAAATAATCTTGCCAAAATTGGCAATGGAAAGTGATGTTCAGCCAGAAGCGGTGATTTATCCAGAAGAATCCTTTGCTGTTGCCCTGGCAGCTCCTCCCCTCGACAATTACCCTAAAACTTCAGCAGTTCGGAAAGAAGTTAGTGTGAACTCCTCCCAACAGGTGAAAGGTAAAAAAGTCCAGGAATCAGGAGGCAGCTTAGTTTCCCAGCCAATGGCAGAAACTTCCTTGGGAGTGAATACCAGAGGAAGATTTATTCCTAATTCTTCCAAAGGTTACGTCTCGCGATTGCCAGCGAATCAGCCAAGCATCCCTTTTTGGAAACAGTTTATCTTGTGGAGCGGAGGCAGCTTGCTGGTAGCAGGTTTAATCGCCGTAGTTTTTCTACGGAATCAAGAAACTTTTAGAATTAAGCAAGTATCAAATGCATCACCGAATGCTTCTGTTAGCGATCGCCAGGTTGTCGAGAATTTACCAAGCGATGTCTACGACGGGCTACGCCTACGCACTCCACCAGTTAGACTCAACAACCAATCTAGCGCCCAAATAGCCTCTAGTTCTCAGTCAAAAAAGCGAAATCAAGCAGTACTAGACTTGGCAAAAATGTCGCTCAGACAAACTCAGGCTAGCGATTTGAGCATGGCGATCGCTACAGCCCGAAAAATTAAACCCGGTGAACCACTGTACGAACAAGCTCAAGAGAATATTAAGATTTGGAGCCAGATGATTTTAGATTTAGCAGAGGGTCGTGCTAAACAAAGACAGTATGCTAGCGCTATTGCTGCTGCTCGATTAATCACCAAAGATGAAGCCCCCTACGCGAAGGCACAAGCAGCAATTAACCTGTGGCGCTTAGAGGGTAAGCAGTATGTGAGTAACAAAACTCTTTTAGATGCAGCGAATGCCTTAATTAAGCCCGAACAGGCATCTACCTACAATCGGGCGATCGAAGTTGCCAAGAAAGTACCAGCAGGTCAACCAGGCTTCGATACTGCTCAAAAATCGATCAATAAATGGAGTGAGAAAATTTTAGACCTGGCAAAGCGTCGCGCCGCCGAAGGAGAACGTAAAGCCGCAATTGCCACCGCAGCTTTAGTGCCAGAGGAGACAGGCGCTTACGAAGATGCTCAAGATGCCATCCAAAAATGGCAAAAGAAATAGTAAAAAAATAGTAAAAAATATTTAGGAGTTAGGAGTTAGGAGTTATATTTTTAATTCACTACTCATAACTCCTCACTCATAACTTTAGCCTCAGCGCTCAGTATTAGCAGTACTGAGTTACATCTTCGCCACATTCGTCGGCTAGATAGCACAGCGCTCGGAAACGTAAACCAACCACTTCTTCATATAAGGGGTTGAGCTTGCACATGGGTGGGATGTGAAACAAGGTCTTGCCAAATAATTTGACATCGCGCTCAAAGGGGCACTGAGATGGAATCAGTTTGCATAAGCGGTGAGCTAGTTGGCGATCATGGACTTGAATATTTTCTACTCGTTGCCGTAGGGGTTGGAGAATATCCCAGTGAGGCTTGGAAGCAGAATGGTTTAACTGGGTTACTTTATCGTCACTAGTCTCTGCTTGATTGATTGATACCCAGCTAGCCAGAAAAATCTTTTTTGTGGTATTGTCGAATACCTTCATGGTTCACCCTCTGTGTTATTGAGGCTATTCACCTTTTTGATGAATATATACAACGTGGCAACGAACTTTCCCGGAAAAATCGCGTTCTGACTGCGATATAATGTAATACCTGATTAGCCACTTAAGTCAGAACCTAATTTATTACTACGTCAAGTTAATCGCAAATTTCTGGGGATCGGTAGTGTAATATTACGATCTTGTTCATAACTTGACACAGTTTAAATTTTAATAAAGACATCCATCATTGGATAGGTTTTAGTGTAACATTTACAGAACTTAATATAAGGTCTTTCTAAAAGAATTTTTGCTAAGTATAAACATCAGTAATACTCTAGAAGGCATTTTTCCTCTCCGTGTTCCCACTTTCTCACGTAAGTGTGTCCTGTTCATCGCTGGCTGAATAACGTAAAAGTAGTGATTTTTGATCGAGTAGAATCGATTGCATTTCACAAAACTTAGGTTGGCAGTGCGATTTGAGAATGATAGAGTCTGAAGCGTAAAAATCAGATGAACTTGCTTATGGGTGTTTCCGTACTCTACAGCGCAATTCCTCCTGACAGTACTCTATACGCACGCCTTCAAACTCAAAAGGCACTCAGCATCCTTGTAGTTTATCTTTTCCCCTACGGCTGCGGCATTTTCCGCTTTTTTGAAATTGAGCCTGAAGAGATTGACGAAATCCTGGAAGATGTTATCGAAACAGAACAAGAGACTTTTGGATCTGAGCTAGAAGCAAATCGGGTAATCGCACAATTGCGGTCTGAGTTAAGGCTTACTCGTCAAGCCTATCCAGGGATTGAAGATAGAACAGCAACACTAGAAAAATCATCTGCTGAGATCAAGGAACGTTTGTCGCAAGAGCTATCGAGAAGAAAGTTTGCGAATGCCGATGAGATTGTTGAAAAGCTCATGTTCGGAGATCAAACTTTTGCTCCAACTCTATTTGTCAGCAGAGGAGTCATTGGGATTGATATCCCGTGAGCTAGTCAGTCAAGGAGCAAGCATTTTACGACAGATCGATCCTGAAACACTGTTTGCAAGAGATGAAGGTCGGGAAGGATGGTATCTTGACCACTTTGAGCAGTGGAGAGATTTGTATCTTTCAGCAGACGATAAAAATGAAGAGATATTGGTTGGAGTTGCTTGAGGCGATCGCAATCTAACAAGTTAGATCGCCTCCAAGAACTATAGATAATTTCTATAACTATTACAAAAGAAAGCGCAAAGACGTTCAGAAAAATTCTGTGTCTTTGCGCCAATCGAAATTTGAGCCGTGAAAGCCACTGCTCAAACTTCTCTTTGTATGAGATTTTTACCTGAAATTCTCTATGATGCTACCTGAGCAGCAGTCCGAGTCCGTCGTCTTCTGCCATCAGCAACTTTCACAGGTGGTTCATCAGGGATTTGCATCAATAAAGTCACAGATGGCTGACATTGCAATTCCCGACGAATGGAACGTTGCAATTCTCGTTCTAAAGTTCCTTGCAATCCACCCCAGTCTATATCTGCTGCTTCACCTTCGCTAGGAGCAAATTCTGTCCACCGCACAGTGAGAATTTCTTCAATACGTTGTTTTACCCAGGTTTGCAGGAGCGATCGCTCTACACTTGTAACTACACCCCGGAGGTGAGTTTCTGGTTTTGCTAACAGTTTACCATTCCAATCAATGGCAGCTGCGATCGTGATAATGCCTTCTGAAGCCATGCGTTGCCGTTCTTGCAGCACTTTTGCACTTACCATCCCCGAACTAGTAGTATCCACCAATTCGATACCAGATGGCACTTTTCCAGCGACGCGAATGGCATCTTCTGTCAGTTCGACAATATCACCATTCTGAATAATGATCATATTTTCTGCGGGAATGCCCATACTCTGAGCCGTTTCTGCGTGCTTCACCAGCATTCGATGTTCGCCGTGAAATGGCACAAAGAATTTGGGTCGAGTTAAGGCAATCATCAGTTTTTGTTCTTCCTGACAGCCGTGACCGGAGACGTGAATTCCTTTATCTCGTCCATAGACCACTTTCGCACCTTGAATCATCAATTTATCAATGGTGTTGACTACGGCGATCGTATTTCCGGGAATTGGGTTAGCAGAGAATACTACCGTATCTCCTTGGCGGATTTTAATGTGAGGATGTTCTTGGTTGGCAATGCGGGTCATTGCTGCCATCAATTCACCCTGAGAACCTGTAGTTAAAATCAGTACTCTTTCATCGGGTAGATTGCGGACAGCGTGCAATGGTTGCAGCAGATTATCTTCACACTTGATGTAACCTAAATTGCGGGCATGAGCAATCAAGTTCAGCATGGAACGCCCGACAACTGTCACTACACGATTCTGCTTCTTGGCAATATCCAAAATCATGTTGATGCGATGGACGCTAGAAGCAAAGGTCGTGACAAATAATCGCCCAGGTGCTTGACTAAATACTCTCTCCAGGTTCGGATAAACTGAACGTTCTGAAGGTGTAAATCCTGGCACTTCAGCGTTAGTGGAATCGCTTAGTAAACAAAGAACGCCTTTTTCCCCATGTTCTGCTAGGCGTTGCAAGTCAAACTTTTCACCATCCACTGGGGTATGGTCAATTTTAAAATCCCCTGTGTGAATGACTACACCCAGGGGAGTATGAATGGCAACAGTGAAACTATCTGCAATGGAGTGGGTATTACGGATATATTCAACTAAAAAGTTTTTGCCAATCCGCACTACATCACGTGGTAGAACTGTTCTGATTTCTGTGCGATCGCGGACTCCTGCTTCTTCTAATTTACCCTCTAGCATTGCCATTGCTAGTCTGGGCCCATAAATCACCGGGATATCAAATTGCTTGAGATGAAAGGCAATACCGCCAATATGGTCTTCATGACCATGAGTAACAATCATCCCTTTAATTTTGTGGCGATTTTCCCGCAGATAGGTTGTATCTGGTAAAACAATATTGACTCCATGCATCGCCTCTGTGGGAAAAGCCAATCCTGCATCTAACAGGATTATTTCATCCTCATACTCAAAAAGACACGTATTTTTACCAATTTCATGTAAACCGCCCAAAGGAATAATTTTCAAGGCGGAATTATTAGCTTCGTTTTTAGCCATTTTCTCCTTAGATTGTTACTTGTGGTTAATTAAGTTGATAGTTAACGAACTTGTATTTAAGAAAACATCATCTGTCTCTTAAGTCAGTCCCAAAGCAATCAAGTTTTAATTGAAGATTTCAATTTTTTATTTAATAAAATCAACTGTAAAACTCAAGGATTCATAGTATATCTATCAGTCCTAGCACAGGTTTTTAAATTGCAACTTATGAACAATTATGATCGTTGTTTATATGTATCTTTGACAAGGAGGAGACTACCAGCATTTAAATAAGTTGGTGGTTAAATTAAACTAAGTTCTTTCAGAACCGCTTCTAATTTTTGACTGACTTCTAAATCAGCTTCACATAGCGGCGGACGAGTTGAACCAACCTCCCAACCTTGAAGTTGCAGTGCTTTTTTCACTGGAATGGGATTTGAAGTGAGAAATAAAGCTTTAAACAACGGAAATAGTTGGAGATGAATGTCGCTTGCTACCTCAACTTTTCCCGCCCTAAAAGCTTGAATCATCTGCTGTAGTTGGTTTCCTACCAGATGAGAAGCCACACTTACCACACCCCTTGCGCCGATCGCTAACAAGGGCAAAGTCATGTAATCATCACCAGAATAGATGTGGAATTCTTTTGATGTCAAGCGACGAATTTCGCTTGCCTGATCTATATTACCAGTGGATTCTTTAATCCCGACAATATTGCTAACCTCAGCTAACCGGGCAACTGTTTCTGGCTGAAGGTTTTGTCCGGTACGACCGGGGACATTATACAACAACAACGGCAAGTCGGGACAGGCTTGTGCTATTGCCTTAAAGTGCCCTTCCAATCCCGCTTGCGGCGGTTTATTGTAATAAGGAACAACTTGTAACGAACCATGTACTCCTATTTTAGACGCTTTTTGGGTGGCTGCGATCGCTTCTTTGGTGGAATTTGATCCACAACCTGCGATTACCTTGGCTTTTCCGGCCACAGACTGCAATACCTCGACAAACAACTGGTATTCCTCATCCCAACTTAGCGTCGGGGATTCTCCGGTTGTGCCGCACATCACCAATGTATCTGTACCGTTGTTAGCTAGATGCGCCGCCAGTTCTGCCGCTACATCATAATTGACACTACCATCTGCTTTAAATGGCGTAATCATAGCGGTTAAAACATTGCCAAAATCTCCCACCCTTTTTTCACTCCTGATTACCCATGTTTTTATATCTTGGTGGTTCTCTATTGTAATAACCTATCTGCAAATTGCTTTCAAGTGTCATTTTTACTTTGTCATTAGTCCTTTGTCACTTTACTAATGACCAATGACTAATGACTAATACAACTCTTGGAGAGGCTGCGCCCGAAGCGTAGCTATGCCGCAGGCTTTACGACTACGCTCAGTACAAGTGACTAATGACTAATAGCTAATGGTTTTAATAGATTTTTCTCTACTAACAACTCAGCGATTTGTACTGCATTCAATGCTGCGCCTTTGCGAATTTGGTCGCCACATAACCATAATTCCAAGCCACAAGGATGAGAAATATCCTGGCGAATTCTTCCCACTAAAACTTCATCTCGACCAGTTGCTTCAATTGGCATCGGAAAATGATTCGTTCCCCAATCTTCTAACAATTTTACTCCAGGAGAGGAATTTAAAATTTCTCTGGCTTCCTTCGCACTAAAGGGAGTCCCAAATTCTAAATTAATGGCTTCTGAGTGGGCGCGGAGTACGGGAACCCGTATACAGGTTGCAGTGATTCTGATTTGCTGCGTACCAAATATTTTTCGGGTTTCGTTGACCATTTTCATTTCTTCCTCACAATAACCCAAATCGTTTAATGGGGAGTTGTGCGGGAATAAATTAAATGCCAATGGGTAAGGCAATATCTCGGCAATCGGTGGCTGTCCTTGTAGTATAGCGCTTGTTTGGGTTTTGACTTCTGCCATTGCTCTAGCACCCGCACCACTAGCAGATTGGTAGGTTGCAGCGACGATGCGTTGCACTGGTTTAACTTTATGCAATGGCCAGACTGCCACAGCCATCAAAATCGTTGTACAGTTGGGGTTAGCGATAATGCCTTGATGATGCGCTGCGGCTTGGGGATTCACCTCTGGAACTATTAAGGGAACTTCCGGGTTCATCCGAAAGGCACTGGAGTTGTCAATTACCACTGCGCCCTTTTCTACAGCAACTGCTGCCCAAGTTTTAGATGTGGAACCGCCTGCACTAGCTAGTACTATATCGACATTTTCAAAGGCGCGATCGCTCACTGCTTCTATTGGTATATTTTCACCTTTAAATCGCAGCGATCGCCCAACACTGCGCTCTGATGCCAATAACTTCAAGTCAGCAACCGGAAAATTACGACTTTCTAATAATTCCAGCAACTCTGTGCCTACTGCACCAGTAGCTCCTAAAATAGCTAAACGATAGGATTTCGACAAACTTGCTTCCTCCTTATAAGAGAATTAATCTGCAATTTCTTGGAACAATTGACAATTTAGTTATATTTAAATAGCGATCGCAGTCTGGAAATACATTTTTAATAGATTTATATTTTCTCTAATTTAGTCTATCTTTAATATATTTAATACATTTATTTTTTTAATTGTTTAATTAAGTTAAGTGATGTTGCATTTCCAAATAACGATGATTTATTTTCTTAATCGATATTAACTACTATAAATATCTATTATACAACAAACCGCCATTTATCAGAAGAACGGAGATATCTGCACTTAGGCGTTTAACTGAGCATCCTACGTGTAAAAAAACAAATGTAATGGTTGCAAACTTGCTTACCAATATGATGAATATACTAGGATCTAAATCCATAAAGCCAGCACAACTGAAAATTTAGCTATGCGGTTAAGTAAAAGATGCGCTCTCGTACCACACACAACTTAATAATAGCTAGATAATAGCTAGACTCAATACTATAACTTTAACCTGGGGGTACTAACCACTCTTTGAGAACCAGGATATCACGGCATTAGCCCACTGAATAATTAATTCCTAAGTTTTAGAGTCAGAGGGGAGTCGGGAGTGCAGGAATAATGAGGTAGCAGGGAAAGCAAGGTAAAGATGGAGAATAACCAATGCCCAATGCCCCATTAACCAATTTGTTATGAAGGTAAAATGTCAAGTCCTTGATAATTGGCAGTAAACTGGATCTTTGCCCCAGGACAAACATCCATACCTTGGATGTCACAAAACCTTTTGGCAAACTCCCATTACCCCTAAGAGACATCAAGCCATAAACGCAAACAATTATTTTATTGCGTTTTATGTGTACTCGGAGTATAAAATACCAGAAAACTAGAGACAAAGCATGAAAGTTACCCAGGAAAAACTTCCCGCCAGCCAAATTGGCCTGGAAATAGAGATTACGCCGGAAATTACCAAGCAAACTTACGAACAGGTCATTAAAAACTTAGCGAGTACTGCCAATATTCCTGGGTTTCGTAAAGGCAAGGTGCCTCGGCCGATATTGCTACAACGGCTGGGTACAACTCGAATCAAGGCAGCGGCGCTGGAAGAACTAATTCAAGATGGTATTGAGCAAGCAGTCAAACAAGAAGCCATCCCAGCAATCGGTCAGCCGCAATTGCGCTCCTCTTTCGAGGATTTGATTAATAATTATGAACCTGGGAAACCCCTAACGATTTCGGCTGCGGTGGATGTAGAACCAGAAGTGAATCTAGTGCAGTACACTGATTTGCAAGCCAAGGCCGAAGAAGTCAAGTTCGATCCAGAGCAAGTGGAGAGCACGTTGGATAAGGAACGTCAAGAATTGGCGACATTGATTCCTGTGGAAGGACGTGCAGCCCAAATTGGCGATATTGCCGTAGTCGATTTTAAAGGTTCATTCGCCAGAGCTGAGGGCGAGGACGAAACAGCTGAACTAGAACCGATTCCCGGAGCCGAAGCAACTGATTTTCAAGTTGAGTTGCAGGAAGATAAGTTTATTCCAGGCTTCATTTCGGGAATAGTGGGGATGAATCCTGAAGAAACCAAAGAAATTGCAGCGCAGTTCCCAGATCCGTATGCTAATGAAGAATTAGCTGGAAAAGCGGCAACTTTCACCGTGACGCTCAAAGAATTAAAGGAAAAGGAGCTACCAGAAGTAAATGACGATTTAGCCCAGGAAATCAGCGATTTTGAAACTTTAGAGGAGTTACGTGCTTCTTTGGTCGAACGATATCAAAAAGAGGCAGACGACAAAACAAAAACCAATAAGCAGGAAGCCTTGTTAGCGGAACTGCTCAAGCACGTAGAAGTTGACTTACCAGCAACTTTGATTGAGCAAGAAGTGGATGCAATGCTAACGCAAACAGCAATCCGCCTGTCTCAGCAGGGATTGGATGTGAGAAAGCTGTTTACTCAAGATATTATTCCTCAATTGCGGGAGCGATCGCGTACTGAAGCAATTGAACGCATCAAACGCTCCTTATCCTTACGAGAAATCGGCAAACGCGAATCTATCGAGGTAACACCAGAAGAAATCGCAGCCAGAGTCACAGAACTTTTGGAACAGTACTCGGAGGAACAGGACGTTGATGAAGATAAACTGCGCTCAATCGTGGAAAACGAACTGTTAACCGAAAAAATCATTGATTGGCTCTTAGAACACTCATCAGTTGAACTTGTACCGGAAGGTTCATTGAGTACTGCGGAGGAAACGGAAGACGCAGAATCAGATGCTGATGCTGATGCTGATGCACCTCAGACTGAGGAAGAAAACAGCGAAACTTCTACAGAAGTCACAGAAGGATAATAAAAAATCCCACAACCATGAGTTCACCAGTTCTGAGTTAAAGTACTGGTGAAATGGGTAAGGTAAGGGAGACGAAGAAGTAGGGAGAGAAATAACCAATGCCCAATGCCCAATGACTCAGGGATGAAGTCAAAATAATTAAAGAATTAATGAATTTTCGGCAAATAGTGACACCGATTATCACTTGAGCTTGATACTGTGTTACACGAGAGGAAATTATATGAGGCATAATGGTTAACACGTAGCTTATAAAAATTCCATTCGTTGAAAAGGCAGCATCCGCTGCTGAAACATTTGTCCTAAATAATTCTCAAAGAAAGCTTGTATGCTTGAATCGCAGTCGGGAAATTCCCCAATCAGCAACTTAAGTCGAATAAACATTAACTCCCAGTTAAGCAGCCCTAGCAACATCGTGCCGATGGTGATAGAGCAATCTGGCATGGGAGAAAGAGCTTTCGACATCTACTCCCGCCTGCTGCGAGAGCGGATTATCTTTTTAGGAACGCCAATAGACGATGCCGTAGCCAACTCAATTGTGGCTCAATTGTTATTCCTAGACGCCGAAGACTCAGAAAAAGACATCCAATTGTATGTTAATTCTCCTGGCGGCTCCGTCTACGCAGGGATGGCAATCTATGATACAATACAGCAAATTCGCCCTGATGTTGTTACCATCTGTTTTGGATTAGCCGCGAGCATGGGGGCATTTTTGTTGACAGCAGGGGCTGCCGGTAAGCGAATGTCTCTGCCCGACTCCCGAATTATGATTCACCAACCACTTGGTGGCGCTCAAGGTCAAGCCATTGACATTGAAATTCAAGCCAGAGAAATTCTTTACGTTAAGGCTAAGTTGAATCAGCTAATGGCTCACCATACTGGTCAACCCTTAGAAAGAATAGAAGCAGATACTGAGCGCGACTTTTTTATGTCGGCAGAAGAGGCAAAAAACTACGGTTTGATTGATCAGGTCATTTCCAGGCAAAATCTTCCCGTAGCAGGGGAAAACGTCACCATTCTGAAATAAGAGGCTGGTATGTCTAAGTACGACTCCCATTTGAAATGTTCATTTTGTGGCAAGTCTCAAGAGCAGGTGCGTAAATTAATCGCAGGGCCGGGAGTCTACATCTGCGATGAATGCGTTGACTTGTGTAATGAAATACTAGACGAGGAGTTACTCGATACTAATGGTGCGGCAGCACAACCAGCACCAAGAGCAGAGCCACCTGAAAAACGGCGTACTCACTCTGCTAGTATTTCGTTTAATCAAATACCCAAGCCAAGAGAGATTAAAAAGTATCTAGACGAGCACGTCATTGGTCAAGACGAAGCGAAGAAAGTTCTGTCAGTAGCTGTTTACAATCACTATAAGCGGCTGGCAGTCATTCAATCTAAAGCTAGTGGCAAACCTGGTGCGGATGACGCTATAGAACTGCAAAAGTCCAATATCTTGTTAATCGGCCCGACTGGTTGTGGCAAAACTCTCTTAGCGCAAACTCTAGCGAAAATCCTGGATGTACCCTTTGCCGTAGCCGATGCGACGACACTGACGGAAGCAGGGTATGTGGGAGAAGATGTGGAAAATATCTTGCTGCGACTGTTGCAGGTGGCAGATTTGGATATAGAAGAAGCGCAACGGGGAATTATTTACATTGACGAAATTGACAAAATTGCTCGTAAGAGCGAGAACACATCAATTACCCGTGATGTTTCTGGCGAAGGCGTGCAGCAAGCCTTGCTGAAAATGTTAGAGGGAACGATCGCTAACGTACCACCCCAAGGAGGACGCAAGCATCCTTATCAAGACTGCATCCAGATTGATACAAGTAATATTTTGTTCGTCTGTGGTGGTGCCTTCGTAGGCTTAGAAAAAATTGTAGATCAGAGAGTTGGCAAAAAAGCAATCGGCTTTGTGCAACCGGGAGAAGGCCAATCGAAGGAAAAACGAGCAGCAGACACGCTTCGCCATCTAGAACCGGATGATTTAGTAAAATTTGGCCTGATTCCAGAATTTATTGGGCGGATGCCAATGGTAGCAGTAGTAGATCCGCTAGATGAAGAAGCACTGATGGCGATTCTTACTCAACCACGCAGCGCGCTAGTGAAGCAGTACCAAAAACTGCTGAAAATGGATAATGTCCAGCTAGATTTTAAAGCAGATGCTTTACGAGCGATCGCTCAAGAAGCTTACCGCCGTAAAACTGGTGCGAGAGCATTACGTGGTATTGTTGAAGAATTAATGCTGGATGTAATGTATGAGTTACCATCCCGTAAGGATGTGACACGCTGTACAGTAACACGGGAGATGGTCGAGAAGCGATCGACTGCCGAACTGATAATACATCCGTCTTCACTACCGAAGCCAGAATCAGCTTAATAGTCATTAGTCACTTGTACTGAGTTTCGACTGCGCGGTAATCGAGCGACTTGCACTGAGCGGCGTCGAAGTGAGTCGAGATTCAACTACCGCGTAGTCATTGGCGTGGTAACAGAGCGTAGTCGAAGTGTAGCCTCTCCAAGAGTTGTATTGGTCATTAGTCATTGGTCAAAAAATAAGGAATAATAACCATATACCAGGGACTAATGACAACTGACAAAGGACAAATGACTAATGCCTTATATTAATGTTCGTGGCGTTGAGCATTACTACGAATGGGTGAAAAAACCATCCGGTTCTCTGGTAAAACCAGTGATGGTTTTCATGCATGGTTGGGCTGGTTCGGCTAGATATTGGAAAAATACTGCTGATGCTTTATCAGAGCAATTTGATTGTTTACTCTACGATATGCGGGGATTTGGCCGTTCTGGTGGGAAGCCAACCATCACTCAAGCAAGTGAAGCTGTTGCTGAATCTGATTCCCCACAGGAAGAATCAGAGGCAATTAAAGAGTTAACCTATGAATTAGAGGAATACGCTGATGATTTGGCAGCTTTGTTAAATGGGTTGCATCTCCAGCGTGTTTATATCAATGCTCATTCGATGGGCGCTTCTGTTGCCACTTTATTTTTTAACCGCTATCCCGAACGAGTAGAACGAGGAATTTTAACTTGTAGCGGCATTTTTGAGTACGACGAAAAATCTTTTAGTGCTTTTCATAAATTTGGTGGCTATGTAGTTAAATTCCGTCCCAAATGGTTAAGCAAAATCCCATTTGTTGACCGGATGTTTATGGCCAGATTTCTGCATAGTTCCATACCACATTCTGAACGGCAAGCTTTTTTGGAAGATTTTCTCGAAGCAGATTACGATGCGGCTTTAGGAACAATTTTTACTTCAGTCAGTAAGGCTCAATCTGAAGTGATGCCGCAAGAGTTTGCCAAACTGATAGTGCCGACTCTACTCGTGGCGGGGGAGTATGACAAAATTATTCCAGCCGAGATGGGGCGTCAAGCGGCTGCATTGAATGATAAAGTTAAATTTGTGATGATTCGTAACACAGCGCATTTCCCAATGTTGGAAGATGCACCAACTTATATGCAACAGGTACAAGAGTTTTTGCAAATTAACACCCCATAACCACAAGTAGGATAATTAAGAACGGTTTTTTAGACAGTTAAGTGTACCTGTGTGATACCTTGACGCATTTTGTATTGTCGCTTTAACCAAGACTTTTTAATTATTTTACGGAGCAAGGGAGCAAGTTGAATTAACAGCGATCGCAGCAGTGCATTTTTTCGCAGTAATTCACCTTGTTTAGCTTCTTCTAACTGGAGTTGCTGGGCGCGGATAATTTCTGGCTGACGTTCTGCTTGGATGTGCAATAGTGCCATGTCAATATCCTGGTGTCCAGCTTCTTTTTGCAAAAGTGGCACAAGATGATTAGCAGCGACAATCACATCACGGAATGCGAGATTAATTCCTTGGGCACGGACGGGAGACATTGGGTGTGCAGCATCACCTAGAAGTAATACCCCTGGTGCGTGCCATTGTGGACAATAACCAACCACAACAGAGAGCCTAATGGGGGATTCGATGGTGCCTGCATGATTACGGAAATGCTCTGCTAGCCATGAGGGGGATAGTGAGGCAAAAATCTCTGCCCAGTTGGCTTGTTTGGAATCAGTATTTTCGGTTGCCGACATCACCCAAGCTAGATGTAGTTTTCCTGATTCTGCTCCGTGAAAGATGGTAAATACGCGATCGCCATTTACAATAGTACGAAACACATTATCGGCTGCAAACTCAGGACTCGCGGCAAGTTTAAACCAGAGAATATCAATATTTTTAGGCTGACGTACCAATTCCAATCCTATACGTTGGCGCACAAGAGAATTTCGACCATCTGCCCCAATCACTAAGTCAGCAGTAAATTCTCTCCCATCGCTCAGTACTACACCTGCGACACGTTGGTTACTCCACAGTAAATCTTTGACTGGAACACCTTGGATAAATTCAAATCCATCATTGGTTTGAGCTGACGAAATCAGTGCTTTTAGTAGTGGTGGTTGTGAAACCAGTGTACAGGGTTGGGTTGCTCCCATTGGTTCATCAACTCGAAACAACTGCTTGTCCCCGATAATGAATTCCCACGCGTCGAGTTGCCGATGGGGAATATGTTCCAACAAGGCTGATATACCCATTTCCTCTAAAGCTTCTAAGCCACTGGGCATTAATCCTTCACCGCGAAATACACGATGAAAGTCTTTTGCTGCTTCAATTAACGTTACAGCAATACCACGTTTTACAAGGAGCAGGGCAAGGGTTACACCTGTTGGGCCTGCGCCCACAATCACAATCTGCACTATCCCATCCCTCCTCTATTAGTTGCTCTCAAAGATGTTGGTAGAATTATCTTGAGATTAACTTAAACCCAGTTCTCGTTTTAGTAAATTAATCGAGTTAGCGCCGATATAATTTTCAACCTTAATCAGCTTTGGTGGACGAATAATATCTTCATCAGATGCTTGCACGGCTGCTTGCACTGCCGCAAAACTAGCTTGGTCACTGATGATGACCTCAGCCCGTTTAACCATAGCCTGAAGTTTATAGGCATCTTTTGGCTGGGAAGTCATTACCAGTAGTTCATCGCCCCGCAAGCCGTGGAGGATGACTTCTGCGGCTCGTGCAATCCCGGAACTGAGGCTAACTATCCCAACACAGTTTTCTTTTGGTAGGGTTTTCAAGAGGTTGAGTTCCTTGCTGTAGTCGTAGATATCGAGAGGAATTACCCGTGCAGCTTTTGGAGCTGCGATCGCTTCCACATTACTGATAAAATACCGACTGGTGACTACTGTCGCAGAGGTAGTTTTATCTAATACAGCAGTTAATTCTTCCATTGCTACCAATTGCACTGGAATTTTTAGCGATCGCTCTAATTCATACACCATCAACTCACCAGCACCTATATCATAAGATGGTACTGCAACCAGTACCCGCGCACTACAACGCAAGCGCCAGTCAATTTCCGCTAAAAATAACTCTCTAGCTTGGTTCAGCGTACATCCTTGAGAGAGCAGTTCGTCAAGTGCTTGCTGGACAACTTGATATGCATCAGGATTTTGTTTGAGAATTGGTGATTGCAGTCTACTACCGCCCTCATGACCTTGGGCACGAACATAAATACCCGAACCAGCCATACTTTCAACAAACCCGTCTTCCTCTAGTTGACGGTAAACCTTACTTATGGTATTTCGGTGTAAGCCCGTTTGCATTGCCAGCGCCCGTGTGCTTGGTAATTTGTAAGCAGGGGGATATTGCCGAGAAGCGATCGCAAATCGGATTTGATTAAACAGCTGGGTTGATGCGGGAATTTCGCTGTCTGGCTGAATACGGAATTGAATCATCACCAAACCTCCTGAATACTAAGTGCTAATGAGTGCTGAGTGCTGAGTTCTGAGTGCTGAGTTTTGAGTATTAAGTGTTGCTTTTATACTCAACATTTTTAACTCAGCCCTCCTTTTGTGACCAGCTACATTTGCTACATCTCAAATATGTTTATTTGCATATAAAGTTTTTCTGATACAAATTTCTAATGCACTCACTATTGGTTATTGATAATTTAATTAGAAAAAAGCTAGGCATACTGGCATAGTTATATCAAATAAACACACGGCTAATCACATAGCACTGGTAAAAATTATTATGACAGAGCAAGCAACAAGTACTACAACGATTAATCTTTTGCAAGATAATATTCAAGTGTCTGCTTATCTAGCAGAACCAAAAGAACCTGGCTCTTATCCAGGAGTCGTAGTATTACAAGAGATTTTTGGTATCAACCTTCACATTCGGGAAGTTACAGAACGGATTGCCCAACTTGGGTATGTAGCGATCGCACCTGCACTTTTTCAACGGATTGCTCCTGGCTTTGAAACCGGATACACACCTGAAGATATTGAAACGGGCAGAAGTTACGCCATGCAAACTCAAGCCTCAGAGTTATTGAGCGATATTCAACTAGCAATTGACTACCTCAAAAATCTGCCCCAAGTGAAAAAAGATGGTTTTGGCTGTATTGGCTTCTGCTTTGGCGGTCATGTCGCATATCTTGCAGCCACCTTGCCAGATATTAAGGCTACGGCTTCCTTCTACGGTGCTGGAATTACCACTCGCACACCGGGAGGCGGCGCTCCTACTGTCACCCGCACCGAAGAGATAACAGGTACTCTTTATACCTTTTTTGGTGCAGAAGATGCTAGCATTCCAGGCGAACAAGTAGATGAGATTGCAACAGAGTTAGAAAAATATAAAATTCCTCATCGTGTGTTTCGCTACGATGGAGCTGATCACGGATTTTTCTGTAACCACCGTGCCAGTTATAATCCTAAAGCTGCGGCCGATGCTTGGGAGCAAGTAAAACAACTCTTTGGTCAACTAAACTGAAGCATACGCAGCCAAGTTCGTCATTGGTCATTGGTCATTGGTGAATAACAAAGGACAAATGACAAATGACAAATGACAATCTAAACTTCAGTTGCACCATATCAAATAACAACTAATCTTCAAAAGTCATGAATTCCGAATCGAAACTTTCTCAAACAGCCAATTCGCCCTTTACAATGGACGATTTTGCCAAAGCACTAGAAAAACACGACTACCAATTTCAAAAGGGACAGCTTGTAAGTGGCAAAGTTTTCCAACTTGACCATGATGGAGCTTATGTGGATATTGGTGGTAAGTCGTCAGCTTTTCTGCCGCGCGATGAGGCTTCTTTGAGAGCAGTTACCGATTTATCGGAAGTGCTGCCATTGCAAGAGGAAATGCAGTTTTTGATTATCCGAGATCAAGATGCAGAAGGGCAAGTCACCCTTTCTCGAAAGCAGTTGGAAATTCAGCACATCTGGGAACGACTGACCGAAATGCAGGAAAATGCTCAAACTGTGCAAGTACGAGTTATGGGTGTGAATAAAGGTGGTGTCACCGTTGATATTCTTTCTTTGCGGGGATTTATTCCGCGATCGCATCTGGCAGAGCGTGATAATTTAGAAGCACTCAAAGGTCAAAATCTGACTGTGGGTTTTTTGGAAATTAATAAAAATACCAACAAACTCATCCTTTCTCAACGTTTAGCAACTCGTTCTAGCAACTTCAGCTTATTAGAATTAGGTCAACTGGTAGAAGGTAAAGTTACTGGCATCAAACCTTTTGGTGTTTTTGTCGATTTAAGTGGCATGAGCGCCTTACTTCATATCAAGCAGGTAAGCCAGAAATTTATTGATTCTTTAGAAAAAGTATTTCAAGTTGGTCAGCCAATTAAAGCTGTAATTATTGACTTGGATGAAGGTAAAGGACGGGTTGCTCTTTCTACCAGAGTTTTGGAAAACTTTCCTGGCGAAGTGCTAGAAAATTTTGATGAGGTTATGGCTTCAGCTGAGGCGCGTGCTAATAGAGCTAATAACAAAGCGTCTGAGTAGTTTTGAGGTGGGCTGCTTGCACAAACTATAAATAGTGCGTAAGTGTAGCCCGTCCTAGACATCGCACTTGCGGTATGTAGGATTAATCGGTGAATATTGCCCAAAAATTGATCAAAAATCCAAATTGTGGGTTATTTTATTACTCCCCCTGCATCTATGAAGATGTGGGGGGATTGAAATTGGTAAAACCTTTAATGAACTTTTTTTAGTAATTTTTCAAGCTAGTATCGAGGGTTTTTAGTAAGCACTTTAGTGATTAGAAAATAAAGACTAAAGCTATTACTAAAAAATTATTACTTACCAAGATAAAATTGACATCATAATAGCCTCTAGCTAGTAATTTGGGTAAAACAATAATTTTAGTCAGCTTCAGAGAACTTTCATTTTGAACCACAGAATTTATTCTGAGTAAGACGTGTAAACAATGCCAAAACTATGCAAAAGGTCTACCGCAAAAATATTGTGTGTTACGATTTAGATGCTTACCTACTTGTGAATTTAATTATTCCAGTTGCAAAATGCTACGATTTACCGCAAAACTTTACCCAGTGAAATTATCTAACTGAAAAATTATTTATGAATGTTAGTACCGATCAAACACTAATTCACCAGAAGATATATGCGAAAGAATTACGTTCCCTAATGCCACCTGAAGCATTTCGCCCCGATCCAAGTAAGTTAATTATCTTGTTCATTAATCTGGCAATTTTGATATTAGGTTGGATGATAGCGGCGCGGTTAGATTATTGGTCGCCATACCTTTTGTGGCTTTATGTGCCTTTAAGCATAATTATGGGCAATAGCGTCGTCGTCTTACTATTTAGCACCCACGATTTGATGCATGGTAGTGTAATTAAAAATCCGCGGTTAATTTATATAATTAGCTTTATAGGACTAACAATGTTGTGGATGCCACCAACATTATGGAAAGCAGTTCATAATCGAGTACATCATAATCACACTAATGATTTAGGCGACCCAGATCGTAATTACTTATATGAACAATCTTCAACCTGGGGAAAATGGATTCAGGATTTATTTGTACCTTCAACTGAAGTCAATCCTATATGGTTCATAGTGGGATTGACTTCTGCTTGGGGAGTACATACTTTTCGCAATCTGACATCTGTGCTGTTTTTCAATCATAAATCCGTCGATTATGTTCCTGCTGCATTTACAGTCAGTCCTAAAGATCGTCGAGCGATCGCAGGGGAATTATTGATGATGATCGTGATTCATCTAAGTATCCTCATCTATCTCCAATTTGACCCCATAAAGCTGATACTTGGTTACTTTTTACCGATTGCGATTGGTTATGCTGGAATAATTTTTTATATTTATACAAATCATTTACTTTGTCCGATGACCAACGTTAATGACCCCCTAATTAATAGTATGTCTCTCCGGGTTTACAAAATATTTGACTTGTTGCATTTCAATTTTTCTCACCACACTGAACATCATATTTTTCCAGGAATGAACTCGAACTATTATGTTATAGTTAGGGATTTGTTAGAAACTCAATATTCTGAAAACTTTAACTTATTGGATGCTGGAGAAGCTTGGCATTTGCTGCTGAAAACTCCCCGGCATTATAGAGATGAAAATACTCTTACAGATTGGTCAGGAGAAAAGTCTGTCCCCTGCCCTACAAGCGACAATTAAAAAGCTGACTTTTCATGCTATCTAGAAAATCTCTCTCGTGAAAGGAGAGAGACTTTGAATTTTCCACCTTAATCCCCCCTTTACCAGGCAGGGCTGTTTCATTCCATAAGGAAAAGAAGTTTGTCAATATCATTAGAGAG
>NZ_JAVRCE010000077.1:0-38083 GCF_034530915.1 Nostoc sp. DedQUE09 | reverse complement strand
CTGTAGCAGCTTCCGCCTTCCCTGTAGGAACTTCCGCCTTCACGTTTCCGTGTTTTGCGCAGCCTGTAGCAGCTTCTGCCTTCACGTTTCCGTGTTACGCGTAGTCTGTAGCGACTTCCGCCTTCACGTTATCAAAAACAGACTTGTGTTACAGCATCTTCCCTTAAATAGAACACGCTTTTGAGATACAGCACTGCTGTACCTCAACAAGAAATATGGTTTCAATTGGCAAAAAATGTTGTATGGGACTTAAATTTTAGGTTTTTTCAGAAAAATCAACAATTTCACGTATGACAACCTTTTCAACAATTGTCCACTATAGAGTTATCAGTAATCTAAAAAATTAGTATTAATTATGGCAAGATTAAAACGCAATTCACGTACTCTTGGCAAAGCTGAACTACGTCTAGCAAGCATTAAATCTATTAGTCCAACTCTCGATGTCGGAGAGAACTTAACAGTCAAAGATTATACTGACAAAATCGAAAATCTCCGGCAATCTCTAGAAGCATACAATACTACCCTCTCTACTATTGATATCTTACTAACCCAGATCGTTGAAAATGAACAAGATTTAGCAGACTATTCTGAGAAAATTTTGCGTGGTATTGCTTATAAATATGGTAATAATAGCCATGAGTATCAGATGGCTGGAGGTATTCGGAAAAGCGACCGCAAGCGTGCTGTGCGTCAAAGCGTGGTTTTGCCGAAGTAAGTAGACGCGATTAAAGGCGATCGCATAGATTACCAACCAAAATTACTGATTTAGCTTTGATTGGGGAGCGATACCTTTGGTAGGCTTTGCCAACGCAATTAGGTTACTCTTGTACCAAGTAAAAGTGCGATCGCAAAACCTAACCTGATATTTTGCGAGAAGCAAAACCATTTTGTCTCATTCCCAGTTTCCGGCTGGGAATGAGGTTTTAAAAGAATTTTAACTTATAGTTGATACCAGTTACAGCAGTTTGTCGACTTTTGCAAAAGGTCTAATCCGTTAACTTTGAGTCACAGCCTCTTTCGCCAAAAACTTCTCTAATTCTGTCAGCGCATCAGCATCAACCTTAGTTTGCATCGGGCAGAACTTCGGCCCACACATCGAACAAAACTCAGCAGTTTTATAGATATCTGCTGGTAAAGTTTCATCGTGATATTCCTTAGCTCTTTCTGGATCGAGTGATAATTCAAACTGACGGTTCCAATCGAAGTTGTAACGCGCCTTAGAAAGTTCATCATCTCTATCCCTTGCACCAGGGCGATGTCTAGCAATATCAGCCGCATGAGCCGCAATTTTATAGGCAATCAACCCATTCCGTACATCTTCGGCATCTGGTAAACCCAAATGTTCTTTAGGTGTTACATAACACAACATTGCAGTACCGTACCAGCCAGCCATTGCGGCTCCAATGGCTGAAGTGATGTGGTCGTAACCAGGAGCAATATCTGTCACCAATGGCCCCAAAACATAGAAAGGTGCTTCGGAACACTCTTCCATCTGCTTACGGACGTTGAACTCAATTTGATCCATTGGCACGTGTCCAGGCCCTTCCACCATCACCTGTATATCATCTTCCCAGGCTTTGCGAGTAAGCTGTCCGAGGGTTTTCAATTCAGCTAATTGTGCTTCATCTGAGGCATCATGGGTGCAACCGGGACGCAAGGAATCTCCTAAACTGAAGGAGACATCGTACTTTTTGAAAATCTCAATAATATCTTGGAAGTGGGTATAAAGCGGGTTTTGTTTGTGGTGATGTAACATCCAGCGCGCCAAAATCCCGCCGCCGCGAGAGACAATACCAGTGAGCCGGTTTCTCACCAAAGGCAAATGCTCAAGCAAAATCCCTGCGTGGATAGTTTGATAGTCTACTCCTTGCTGGGCGTGCTTTTCGATGATATGGAGAAAATCATCAGCAGTCAGATTCTCAATTGTGCCGTGGACGCTTTCTAAAGCTTGGTAAACCGGCACTGTACCAATGGGAACTGGGGAAGCCTTGATGATGGCAGTACGAATTTCATCCAAATTACCGCCGCCTGTGGACAAATCCATCACGGTATCAGCGCCGTACTTCACCGCCAGATTCAGCTTATCCACTTCTTCTTGAAGATTAGAAGAGTTGGGAGAAGCGCCGATATTAGCATTTACCTTACATTTAGAGGCGATGCCAATAGCCATCGGCTCTAGGTTAGTGTGATTAATATTAGCCGGGATAATCATTCGTCCCCGCGCTACTTCCTCACGAATGAGATCGGCTGGGAGATTTTCCCGTTGGGCGACGTAGTGCATTTCTTCGGTGATAACACCTTGGCGGGCATAGTGCATTTGAGATACATTAACCTGCCCACGTCGTTTAGCAACCCATTCAGTCCGCATATTGTAATTCCTCAATAAACAGCTTCCCTCCGCTGGTATTACCCAGACTCAGGTGTTAAGGGTGTGATCTCAGCCTGGTTATGTAGGCACCCCTAGCATGGATGTAGTGTATCACCTTCGTTATATCTGGGAGCAAAGGTGTTAACAATTTATGAGGTAATACAATTTTGGATTTTAGGGTTTAGGCGCGAATTTCATTTGCACAAGGACGACCCTGTTCAATATCGGTAATATTAGCAAAAGTTGTTTCTGCAATATTGTAGAGAGCTTCTGCTGTAAAAAAAGCTTGATGTCCGGTAATGAGTACATTCGGAAAGGTTGTCAGACGTTGGAAAACATCATCTTGAATAATTTCGCCAGACAAATCCTCAAAGAACAATTCTGATTCTTGTTCGTAGACATCTATCGCAAGATAGCCAATTTTACCCGATTTTAGTCCCTCAATCACTGCTTGGGTATCAATCAGCGCTCCTCGACTAGTATTAATTAGCATCATACCTGGCTTAATCTGTTCTATAGCCTCAGTGTTAATTAAGTGATGGGTTTCAGGAGTCAAGGGGCAATGCAAGGAGATAATATCGGAATTGGCAAATAGCTCAGGTAGTTCTACATACTTTCCACCCAGCGCCTCCAATTCGGGATTGCGATAGACATCATAGGCGAGTATGTGACAGCCAAACCCCTTCATAATCTGTCCTAAAATCAGACCGATTTTGCCAGTGCCAACAATCCCTACTGTACGCTGATGCAAATTAAATCCCAACAATCCATCTAAAGAAAAATTGCCTTCTCGGACACGGTTGTAGGCACGATGAATTTTGCGATTTAGGCTTAAAATCAATCCTACAGCGTGTTCTGCCACCCCATAAGGTGAATAGGCGGGAACGCGTACAACGGTAATTCCTAAATCTGCTGCGGCTTGTAAGTCTACATTGTTAAACCCCGCACAGCGAAGGACAACCAGGCGAGTTCCCCGTGAGGCGAGAAGTTCTAAAGTTGGGGCATCAAGCTGATCGTGGACAAATACGCAAACTGCGGGAAATTCGGCAGCCAGGATAGCCGTATCCCGATTTAAACGGGGTTCAAAAAATACTAACTCGTGTTGGATGGGAGAATTTGCAGCTGACAAGAACTGGCGATCGTAGGCTTTTGTACTGAAAACTGCTACTTTCATGCAAAACCTCAGACTTTATATATGCTGCACGGTGTTCGAGTACATAGTACCTTGACGTTTAGAAAAGCGATGTCTACAACGAGCCTAGCTGCGGCATTTTCAACATTTTTTAATCGGTACTTTGACAAGGGCAGTTAAATAAGTGATGTCTACGACGGGCTACGCCTACGCCTTTAGGTTGAATGCAACTGCTCCAAATTACGATGTTTGACGAATTACTGCAAATATGCAATGCCGTATTTCGCTCATATTTCCATCACATTTATTTCTCATAATTTTGCCGATCGGCTAATAGTCAATTTTCGCAGAAACAAAATGACAGCAACATCTGAAAAAATCATCCAGCCACGTGAATGGCACAATCTACTGGCATCGAAAGTGTAATTTATTTGAGGACATCAGTTAAGTTGTGCTGTAGCTGTGTGAGGTTTTTACAATTTTCAAGCTTGGAGTTTATACCAATTCTGTATTAAGATGCACATAACAAGACTGCCCTCTAGTCCGCTCAAGTAACGGTAAGACTACAGGGGTGAAATACAACAGGTTTTAAGGAAGGTAAAGTACACAAAGATTCGTCTCAAAGCCTCATATGAAGCGTGTTTTACTCCTGGATTCTGCTGTAGATCCAGCTTTACAAAGAAAAAGTATAAATCAGGAATATGTTTATGAGTAGCTTAATCTTATTATTAATTGGTTTAGGAGTATTATTTTTGGTTTTCAATACTAAAGATGAAATTAATCGCATTACTGCTATGATCAGCGGGACAATTCTTTTGATTTGGGGTTTGGCTCTAGCTCCCTTGTCATTTCAATTACTAATTGAGATTGGTTCAGTTTTAGCAACTTTCTCTGTTTGTATGCGTTGTTTAGGTTGTGGTTTTAACCGCGATTGATTTTTAACTTGATAAATTATAAGTTTACTGACATCTTCAAGAGATAAACTAAGTAATTCAGCAGTCATGAATTCTAACTGATTAACTTCAGTTACAACAGTACAAAAATTAATTTTTTTAGAGCATTATTGGCAGTTCTAACTTCCAAAAAGCTAAATCTTTGCTTTTTTTAGTTTCAGCTTTGATTGCTGTCAAATTTCGGGCATTATTAGCTATATTTGTTGATGAAGAAAGAATAACTAATGCCCCATTCCCAATGACAAATGACAAACGACAAATGACAAATGCCCAATCATTACCGATATATTATTTTTTACAAACCATACGGCGTTCTCAGCCAGTTTACAAAGGATGCCCCCACACATAGCACCCTAAAAGATTATATTGATGTGTCTGATGTGTATCCTGTGGGACGCTTAGATTGGGATAGTGAAGGATTGCTGCTGTTAACAAACGATGGACAATTACAACATCGCCTTGCGCATCCGCGTTTTGGTCATAAACGTACTTACTGGGTACAGGTAGAGCGAATTCCAGATGCAGAAGCTATCAAAAGGTTGCAAACAGGTATAGAAATTCAAGATTACCGCACTCAACCAGCAGAAGTTGAGCTTCTATCAGAAGAACCACAGTTACCCGAACGCACACCACCAATTAGATTTCGTAAAAATGTACCGACAGCTTGGCTGGAAATGACTTTAACAGAGGGAAAAAACCGCCAAGTTCGGCGCATGACTGCGGCTGTCGGGTTTCCGACTTTGCGATTGGTCAGGGTCAGCATCGCTCACCTACAATTAGATGACCTACAATTGGGTCAATGGCGTGATCTCACCGCTTCTGAAATTCATAATTTTAGTAAATCGAAAAGTTTTCCCTCAAAAGCCGCCCGATAATAGAAAGTTAACTTGTGATTAAACCGTCGAAGTGCAGTTGTCCTCCGTGACCATGCTCGAATATACCTCTCCTCCCATTTGGCTCAATGCTCACATTCAAGACCCGCGAATTACCGTTGGAGATTATACCTACTTTGATCGGCATATTAGTTTGGCATTGTTCACCCTTAACGATCGGATTGAGATTGGAAAATTTTGTTCTCTCGCTAAGGATATCGTCATTTTTGGTGGAGGCAATCACATTACGACAAGAGCAACGACATTTCCTTTCAAGTGGTTATCCGCAGAAACTGAGCCAGAAGAACGTTACACTGATGCAGCAAGTAAGGGAGCAACAATGATTGGTCATGATGTTTGGGTTGGATATGGAGCAACGATTATATCAGGAGTGAAAATAGGCAACGGAGCAGTCGTAGGCGCACGGGCTGTTGTGGCTAAAGATGTTCCTGCCTATGCTGTTGTGGTTGGTAATCCAGCTAAGGTCGTTCGGTATCGGTTTAAGCCTGAAACGATAGAACGATTGCTGGAACTAGCTTGGTGGAATTGGGACTCATCAAAGGTTGCGGCTAATTTAGAGTTGCTGTACACCAACCCGGATGAATGGCAACCAGAGATTCAGGTGAAAGGGCCGCGTGGAGAGAAATTGAAACTTATCGGGATGCCAGCAGCAGAACAAGTCGATGAATCGGACAGTTGAGAAATCTTGGTGAGGATGCAAAGGTTACTTGCCGCCGCTTATCTTGGTCGTTAAATCATCACAAACCTATTTAATCTGAAGTTCCCCCAAGCAAAAAGCGCTGATGCTTGCATAGAGCGGCTTTCAAAATTTTTTGGTTCCGTTTTACGCCCTTACAAATTGTCAAAGGGGCTTGCAGAGCAAGTTTGAGGCGTTGTCCCCCCGTTTTTCAGCCTACCGCAGTTGTACTATTTAATCTATACGCTACATGGGTACAGCATTTGAGGGGTCAAAATCTAGATTTATTATGCAGCAAGGAATTCAAACATTTATAGTACATTTGCACGGCAAAACTTCAGATTAAATAGTGAAGCGATCACTAATAATTCCAAAGACTCAATCCGCTAAGAATTGCCCAAATTACTAAATTTCTTTATACCACGAATTACCAGCCAAGCTCCTCCGGAGGAGATTAACAACAACGGTGTTAACCAATCACCCCAACGCACATATAAAGTCTGTGTCTGTCGGCGATAAATTGTTTCAGCATGAGTTTCGTAGGTATTATATCCAGACATCCACAAGGTTCTGCCATGAGGATCTACAAAGGCTGAATATCCGGTATTAGTTGCCCGTGCTGACCAGCGATCGCTTTCAATTGCCCGCATGATATCCTGTGCATGATGCTGGAATGGCATGGATGCAGTGTAATGGGCATCGTTAGAAGAACTGACAATAAATTGTCCACCCGCTGCCGCTTGACGGCGAAATTGTTCGGGAAAAGCAGATTCATAGCATATACTAGCGATCGCCCGACCAAAAGGAGTGTCAAATAGCTGATTTGCTGAACCAGCAACTTGGTGTGCATCCAAAGGCGACAAGCGCTGAACTAGTTTTCCTAAAATTCCTTCAAAGGGAATATATTCTCCTAATGGTACTAGTTTGGACTTATCGTAGCGGCTAACAATTTCACCTTTACTGTTGAAAGTAAATAAACTAATTGTATAACTATTTCCCCGCTCGCCAAAAGCCCCAATCCAAGCCACTACGCCTTTTTCTTTCACGGCTGCAACTAAGGCAGTTCCCAGCAAATTACGCTGGAAAATAGGTAAGGCTCCTTCTGGGGTCAGGACTGCATCTACACCTTGGTCTGCTAAAGTTAGATATCCATTGGTATAGTTTTCTTGGGCGCGACGAAACCCCTCGGAACTTCGTAAAAGCCGGTTTGGGATATTACCTTGAACAATCCCCACTTTTAAAGCTGCTTCTGGGAGTTGAGCTATGGGGCGGCTGTATAAGATAAAACCAATAAGGTGTAGGGTAATTAATAGTGCTGTGGCGATCGCCAAATATTTATTAACGAACCGCAGAGGCGCAAAGGACATCTTGGTATCTTGTCGGTTTATATACGCTTCAGCAATTAAGCCATTAAAAGCAACGATCGCTGCTGTCACAGTATTAGGCCCAGACAGTTGCCCTAGATGTACAATTACGAGATTGTGCGGGCTTTGTGTGTAAGCAAGAGAACTCCACCACAGAGGGCCAGCGCTCCAAAGGCTCTCTAAGCCGCACCAGACGGCTGTACCAATAAGTACACGTAACCACGGTTTTTGTCCGCCCAGGCGAACCATTACCGCTGCCCAAATACTAAGGAATACTCCACCCAAGGCACTGATAAATCCCCAACAAAAAAGGGTGATTGCCAGACTTGGCAACCACGGAACGCCCAACCAAGTCATGGGATGAATTCCGGTAATCCAAGATAGGGCGACACCGTGATAACCGATACCCCAGAGGAAAGCCGGGGGGAATTTGTTTTTACCTTTGGCTGAAGTGACAACTAGCACCCATAAGGGAACTATGGCAATCCAAGCCAACAACCATGCACCTACTGGGGCTACAGTTAGCCCCATTAAAATGCCGCTAGCTAAGGCGATTAAATAAGGGAGTAAGGCGGTTAACCTCTCCCCCTGCTTTTTATTCTGCTTCTTCTGCATCGCCAGCATCAGGTGGAACTACTGCCACTCCAGTAATGGCGTCGTCTTCGTCTAAACGCTGCACTCTGACTCCAGTTGCCGATCGCGATTGGATAGAAATCGCATTCACCGCTTGACGGATGATAATACCGCGATTTGTCACCATCATGATTTCATCATCATCGTTGTTAACAATGCGTAGGGTTGCTAGCTTGTCTTTGGTTTTGCGGTTTTTGAACTTGGTTGCCATTAAACCCTGACCAGCACGATTTTGTAGCCGGAATTGGGCGACTGGGACGCGCTTACCATATCCTCCCATTGTAATTACCAACACCCAAGGGCCAACAATGCCACTGCTAGGCACTTCTGCGGACTCTTCAGTAATTTCGGTAATTTCGATATCTTCTGTTTCGATTGTTTCGATATCTTCAATTTCTGCTTCTGCAACATCCAAACTTTCCAGAATTGCTGCGGGGAGAATATCCATACCCACAAGTTCATCTTTATTTTTGAGTTTCATGGCTTTCACCCCACGAGTTGCCCTACTTAAAGGACGCAGTTGTTCGTGGTTGCATCGGAAGTGAATCGCCATCCCGTTACGAGAACCAATGATTACACTGTCCTCGACTTTGGCGCGTCGCACCCAGCGGAGTTGGTCGCCTTCTTCTAAGGAAATGGCAATTAAACCATTGGCGCGAATGTGACTAAAGGCTGCCAATTCGGTTTTCTTAATATTACCGCCCTTAGTGAGCATGACCAGATATTCTTCGCTGCTAAACTCGTCAACTGGTACAATCGAGGTAATTTTTTCCTCTTTGGGAATCGGTAGCATCTGGACAATTGGTGTCCCGCGACTGGTACGCGAACTCGCTGGAATTTGATAAGCTCTCAGGCAATAAACAACACCACGCTCACTAAAGAATAAAATACTGTCGTGATCGCAGCAAGTCAAAAAATGCTCAATGGTATCATCATCTTTCACCTTGGCTGCGGCTTTGCCTCTGGTAGCACGGCTTTGGGCTTCAAAGGTGTTAACTGGCATCCGTTTGATATAGCCTTGCTCTGTAACTAGAATTATCGCTTTTTCATTGGCAATGAGGTCGCGATCGTCTAATTCCCCTTCCCCTGGTAAAATTACCGTGCGGCGGGGTGTGGCGAAGCTAGTTTTTAGTTGTGTGACTTCAGTTTCGATGATTTCTAGCACTCTCTCCCGCCGTGCCAAAATATCCTGCAAGTCGGTAATCTTCGCTTGTAATTCTTCGTGTTCTAGACGAATTTTGTCTGCTTCTAAAGCAGTCAAGCGCCGCAATTGCATTTGCAAAATTGCATCTGCTTGCACTTCTGAAAGTCCGTAAGTTGTGATTAATTCGCCTTTGGCTGTGGGTGCATCGGGAGCATGGCGAATTAAGACAATAATTGGATCTAAGTGGGATAGGGCAATTAATAATCCTTGGAGAAGATGATCGCGTTCTTCGGCTTTCCGCAGTTCGTAGCGGGTGCGTCTGGCAATGGATTCGATGCGGAAATCCAAAAAGACGGTTAAGAACTGCTTGAGGGTGAGTACTTGGGGTTCGCTATTTACCAACGCCAGCATATTTGCGCCGAAATTGGCTTGCAGTGGCGTTTGCTTGTAAAGGTTGTTTAAAACGACGCGGGGGTAAGCATCACGCTTGAGTTCGATGACAACTCGCATCCCGTCGCGATCGCTTTCATCCCGGATATCTGCAATCCCTTCTAAACGCTTTTCGTTCACCATCTCGGCGATTTTTTCAATCAGCGCCGCTTTATTAGTTTGATAAGGCAATTCGGTGATGATAATTGCTTCTCTATCTGGGCGTCCCCGTTGTTCAACGGTTTCAATGTTAGCGACACCACGCATGGTAATGGAACCACGCCCGGTAGTATAAGCTTCTCGAATGGCAGATGTTCCCAAAATTTGCGCCCCAGTTGGAAAATCTGGGCCGTGGACATACTGCATTAATTCGAGATCGGTGATTTCTGGATTGTGGATTACAGCTACCAAAGCATCGATCAATTCGCCCAAGTTGTGGGGCGGAATGTTGGTAGCCATGCCCACAGCAATCCCAGAGGAACCGTTAAGCAATAACTGCGGAATCCGTGCTGGTAAAACTGTGGGTTCTTGCTGGGAACCGTCGAAGTTATCAGCGAAATCTACGGTTTCATACTCGATGTCGTGGAGTAGACCAGCACTAGTTAAAGCTTGTAAACGGCATTCTGTGTACCGCATCGCGGCTGGCGGATCGTTGTCTACCGAACCAAAGTTACCATGTCCGTTAACTAGGGGCGATCGCATGGAAAAATCCTGCGCCATCCGCACCAAGGCATCATATACTGCTGTGTCACCGTGGGGGTGATATTTACCCAACACTTCCCCCACCACACGGGCGCATTTCTTAAAGGGGCGATCGTGGAGCAGACCTAGCTCGTGCATTGCGTAGAGAATGCGACGATGCACAGGTTTTAGACCATCCCTGGCATCTGGCAGCGCCCGACCCACTATCACGCTCATGGCGTATTCCAGATAAGACTGCGACATTTCGTTTCGCAAGTCTGTCGGGATAATCCTCTCCTGTGAGGTTGTCATAACCTAAAAATCTCCAAAAATCGTAGATTTTAGCTTTTTTACTCAACAAAGCGCAAAATTATTCTAAATTGCTCTTGAATAATTGCTATAATTTGGTACAATTCTATCATATATTGCTTTTTTATGCCTGGGCAGCTAACTCAGGCAATTGTTCGATCCGTAGTTTCTCTCTGGGATTTGAGTTGAGATGCGATCAGAGGAACTTTAGGGGCAAGAAAAAATCCGATCAAACTGGCAAAAAGGATTGGCGTAAAGGGACTTAAGTTAGTCAGTTTTGACAGTAGCAAAGTCGTACTTATAGGTGTGCGGGTTACAGCTGCGTTGACAGCCGCCATTGTACAAATCATGGCAAGGGCAGGATTAAGTCCTGGAATTAAAATTGCTACTGCTTTACCGATGCAAGCACCAGTGAAAAAGAGGGGAATGATGAATCCACCGCGCCACCCACCTGTTACCGTAATGCTAATGGCAGCTATTTTGCCAAAAGCTAGAGTTAAGAGAAAAACAGCACCAAAGTTAGCAGTCAGAACTGAATCTAACTCTTCATGTCCAAAATAACGCGTGAGGGGTAATAAAACTGCTAAAGTGCCAAGTCCCAATCCTGCTAGTGTTGTGCGTACATAAATTGGGCCAGGAATCTGGGCAAAGGCGCGATCGCAACTGCGAAAAATGCCCATAAAAATCCATCCTGCCACCGCCCCGATAATTCCAAACATGATCGCGATCGCAAAATCATCAATCCTTTCTAAGTGATACTGAGGAAAATGCCAAGTAGGGGCAATACCCAAACGTGTAATTGCTGCAAACACCAGATAGCTAGCGCAACTTGAAACAATAGCTGGCATTAAGGCTTCGTAATATTCCACAATATGCTCGTGGTGCAAAATCTCCAAAGCGAACATTGCACCGCCAAGAGGTGCGCCAAATAAGGCAGTGAAGCCAGCCGCCATTGCTGCTAAACTCATGGTTCTGAGGTCTTCACCTTGGAGTTTTAAGCGATCGGCAATCCAAGTACCAAAAGAACCTGTTACCTGTACCAGTGGCGCTTCTGGGCCAGCACTACCGCCTGCTGAGATGCTGACTAGAGAAGCAAGAATCATTGAAGGATTTTTGCGAACATCTAGGCGTCCGCCACGAAAATGAATATTATCAACAATCACGGCGATTTCACCGGGATTTCCCAAAAAATGAATCACCAGACCGATAAGTAAACCGCTAAGTGGCATCACTATCAGCAGGCTAAAACCCTCAAATCGCTGGAGTCTGTGAGTAAAAAACTCTAGAACATTCCAGTACAAGGCTGCGAATAGACCACCAGCAGTCCCCACAACTACCCAGCGGATCACCCACTGCGAAATCATTAGGGGATTACGCTTTACCAGTCCAAAAAGTTGAGCAAATGTCCAGCGTTGAGTTTGATTGCTAGCGGGGGGCTTGTTTGGTAACACTGCTTATTTCCTATTTGTGAAATGGAGAGTACTGAATATTTACGCTTTTTATGGTAGAGCTATTTAGTTTAGTAAATCATTTTTGGTCTACAAAGAGCCATGTCTCCCAATACGGTTCGGTAGGGTAAAGGGGAAAGGGGAAAGGGGAAAGGTTTTGAATACATCCTTTCCCCTTTACCCGCAAACCCATTCCCCAGACCACAAGGAAAGTGAAAAATGCTTATCCGAACCGTATTGCCATGTCTCCGACGGGCTATAAAAAAAAGGCGTACATCTGTACGCCCCTAAAATATTTATTTATCTGCGTAGGCGTAGCCTGCACTTCGGCTGCGCCCTTCTCTAGGAGAGGCTGCGCCAACGGCTACGCTCAGGACAGGCTCAGTGACCACCGTAGGCATCGCACTCTCTTTAACGAGAGTAAGGATTATTGAAGGTTTCCCAAGCAGCTTTTACAGCCTTTTGCAGGCGAAAGTTAAAGTCTACTAAGTCTTTCATTAATAAGTGCCAGTTTCTCTCGGCTTCATCCTGAATTACCGCCCAAGAGTTTTCTAAGCGATCGCGTTCTATCAGTTTCCTTCCTTCAATTAATTCCCGTGCTTGACGCACAACTTTCAAATAGGTTTCACGGGTGAGAGTGCCTGCTGAATCAGCCTCAGCTTGAGCGCGTCTTTTTAGCGCCTCAATTAACGCTTTAGTTTCGCGCTTCACCTCATCAGTTTCACCAGCCATTTCGGTTTCCACTAATTTGTCGGTTTCAGCACTTATTTTTACAATTACTATGGATTCAGTAGATTCGATATTGTTAGAATTCATACTTAAAACATCCTTAATTGCAAAGTTTATTCTTCAAGAAGAATTGCACCCTGTCTTAATAGTCATTTGTCATTTATTTATTTTACAAAAGACAAAGGACTAATGACAAATCAATAAGTTTTTATTGGCAGTTGTTGCTCTAATTTTAGTAATGCTGCAACTCGCATTTCTGTCGCCGGGTGACTGGAGAATAAGTTACCCAGAAACTGTCCAGAGATGGAATTGATAATTAATAACGGCTCATAAGCTGGATTAGCATTTAAAGGCATTTGCTTTGCTGAAGCTTCTAAGCGTTGCAATGCTCTAGCTAAGGCGCGAGGATTACCAGTTAATCTAGCAGAACCTGCATCAGCAGAAAATTCTCGTGTGCGCGAAATTGCTAGCTGAATAATTGTCGCAGCCAGTGGGGCAAGTATGACTGTTAATAAAACTCCTATTGGATTTCCACCTCTGTTGTCATCTCGCGAACCACCGCCAAACCATAGGCTATAACTAACCATTTGGGCTAGGAATGAGATCGCACCAGCTACAGTAGCAGCAACAGCTTGTGTAAGAGTGTCACGATTAATAATATGGGTTAGCTCGTGGGCGATAACACCTTCGAGTTCATCATCTGGCAATATATTTAGAATACCTTCGGTGACAGCCACAGCAGCGTGTTCTGGATCACGCCCTGTAGCGAAGGCGTTAGCACCAAGGCTAGGAACGATATAAACTTTAGGCATGGGAATGTTAGCGCGATCGCTCAATCTCTGCACCATCCGATAAAGTCCTGGTGTTTCACTTTCACTCACAGGTTGCGCTTGATATACTGCTAGGGCAATTTTATCTGATTGATACCAGGAAAACAGGTTGGTTACTGCTGCCAAGCCAATCCCGATAATCAAGCCACTAGAACCACCAATTACCCAGTAACTAATTGCAATCAAAAGACCACTTAGTGCAGCTAGCAAAGCAGCCGTTTTTAATTGATTTGTCATGTTTTTACTCTCCTGCTAATGCTGTGTAAATTTTTCAGGAAACAGCATTACCTCAGCTACATTTTGATTTTACCCAGCTAAACATTAGATATATGGTACAGAAAACCTATCAGATAAGTACGGTTTTCCTACTTAAGTTTTAGTAATACTAATTTAGTTTACAAAATTAACTCTTACAAATAATAAAGATGCATCTACCTATAGGAAGAAATTGTGGATATAGGCATGAATTACAAGTGTGATGCTTAGATTGAGCTATGCCTAACTATTAGTTAATATCCATTTACTTATAAAGGTTCTGAGTCTATTCCTTGTGCTTGATATATTTGTTGGGAAAATACTTGAAAATCTAATTCGCACGCCTTTAAAGCTTCAGTAGCTTGTGAATATTTTGGGGTACTAAACAAATCGCGATCGCGAATTTTTGGCAACTAAGAACGCAGTTTAGTTAGTTTCACCTCATTAAACTATAGGTTCTCAAAAATTATAAAACTGATATAGTAATACTATTTGCAAAAATTTTTGCAGCAAATAAATCGGCTGTAGGGGTGTACATCTCTATTACTATTGTAGTAAAAACAGGCAAAATGGAACTACAAAATAAATTTGTCCAGAAAATTCCTCAGACTGTTTGGGTTTTAGGGTTTGTCAGTCTGTTGACAGATATTAGTTCCGAGATGATTAATTCTCTGTTGCCCTTGTTTCTAGTGTCAGTTTTAGGGGCGGATATTTTGACTGTCGGCATCATTGAAGGTATTGCAGAGGCAACAGCTTCAATCTTAAAAGTCTTTTCAGGAGTATTGAGTGATTACTGGGGACATCGTAAAGGATTAGCGGTGTTTGGATACGGATTATCAACCTTTGTGAAACCTCTATTTGCTGTAGCTACCAATCCGACTGGGGTGTTAATAGCTCGATTTGGCGATCGCATTGGCAAAGGTATTCGGGTAGCACCCCGCGATGCCTTAGTTGCCGATTCCACTAATCCAGAAGTACGCGGTGCAGCCTACGGATTGCGTCAATCCCTCGATACTATTGGAGCATTTTTGGGGCCTTTGGCAGCATTTGCCCTGATGGCTGCTTCCGAAAACAACTTCCGCCTGATTTTTTGGCTAGCACTCATCCCTGGATTCTTCGCAGTGGCTTTATTAGCAGTGGGAGTGCGCGAACCAAAAACAACTCAAACTCAAGGAAACCGAAGCAATCCTCTGCAATGGGAAGCTTTATATAGTTTTGGTTCAGGATACTGGGTAATTGTAGTAGTGGCATTGCTATTCAATTTAGGCAACTCCAGCAATGCCTTTTTGTTGCTGCGAGCTGAACAAACAGGTGTTTCTGCTTCACTCATCCCATTGACATTAATGGTGGTGAACATCGCCTACTCGTTCAGCGCCTACCCATTGGGAATACTTTCTGATCGCGTGGGAAAATTTGGTTTACTAGTAGGCGGATTTCTCCTATATGCACTAGTGTATCTAGGCTTTGCTTTCGTGCAGACACCTTGGCAAGTCTGGGGATTGTTTGCTCTTTATGGTCTGCATTTAGGTATGAGTAAAGGATTGCTGTTAGCGCTAGTGGCAAATAGTATACCAGCAAATCTGCGCGGCACTGCTTTTGGATTCTTTAATTTGGCTGTGGGATTAGCGCTTTTACCTGCTAGTTTGCTAGCTGGGGGATTGTGGCAAACATTGGGAGCAGAGGCAACATTTCTAACTGGAAGTTTGTTTGCGATCGCTGCTGTCTTATTGCTGGTAATTAATAGGAAAAAATATTCACAAATATAGGGCAATACAGTTTAGTTAAGCATTTTTTTCTTCTCTCTGCGGTAGCCTATTTGCGTAGCGTCTTTGTTCGCGCAGCATCCCGCAGAGAAGGAGAAGGGTAGGAATCAATACTTCTCGGGTTTTGGGGAAAAGGGGAAAGGGAAAAGGGAAAGAAAAAACCTTTAACCCTTACCCTTTTCCCTTTACCCCAAACCCGATTCTGAGTTAAAAATGCACAAAGCGAGAAGTATTGGGGTAGGAATAAGAGTTTCTTGGTGAGCCTAATGCCTAGAAACCGTGGCTATGCCGATAGAAAAGTTGCCACAAGAGAGCTTAGGCGCTAAAAATCTTATCAAGCAATATAACCCTTCTAATCCAGTAAATGATAATCCTTCATCAACAACAGTACATCTTTTAGTTAAGAAGCTAAATAAATTTATTCGATAATGCTTACAGCGGTTCTCAGTTGAGTGAGGTACAAGAACCCCACCCCCAACCCCCTCCCCGCAAGCGAGGAGGGGAATATGATGTACCTCATGTGATTAGTAAACGCTATATCTTTGAGATAACATCAATTATTTTTATACCATCTACTGCTTATTTTTATTTACTAAATCATCGCTTCCAATTCTTTCAAAGCTTGAAAACTTCCTACTTGCCAACTATGTTCCACAGCAGCAGGAATAATTTTAGTAATAGCTATATCCTCAAAATTAGGACTAGTATTAGATTTTATGTATTTCCTATCTCTCAGCAAATAAATAGAAAGACTCCCATTATCGTAAACCCATAATTCTGGGACTCCAATAGCTTCATAAGCATCAAGAGTAGTTTTCGATGTGACATCAGTCTCAATCGCTAAATCTGGCGGCGGATCATCAGGTTGCAAGCGGCGATGACCAATCATTTGTTGATAATTCTGAATATAAAAGCAAGCATCAGGTTCAACTCCTGCTACACCTTGCCGTTTAAAGGTGGTGGAACCAAAAGGTTGGTATCTGATATTTTTAGCCTTTAGCAATATTTTGACAATATCAGAAATTAAATCTTTGGGAATTTCATGTTCTGGTAAAGGAGCCATAAGTTCTAAAGTACCCTGGCTGTAGGCAATTCGTGTAGTTCTTTTTTGTCCCAATTCTTCTAAAATAGATTCAAATTCTTCCCAGCTAACATCAGGAATAGTCACTGCGCTACCAGGTGCTAACTGCATCCGGCTAACAGCTTTGAAAACGGGGATAGCAGCAGTCATAACTAAAATATCAATAAGCTGAATCTCAATAATTATCTATCAGGTTGCGGTGGATATACATCCCACCGTAACCTTTAGACTAATAGATTGAGTTTAACAAAAGCGATCGCTCTACACCGTAAACTTCTCTGCAATCCGCTTCATCGCTTCTTCCACATTCTCCCGGCTGTTAAACGCCGAAATGCGGAAGTAACCTTCACCCGCAGCACCAAAGCCAGAACCGGGTGTTCCTACAACGTTGACAGTTTGCAGCAACTTATCAAAAAACTCCCAACTCGATAAACCATTCGGAGTTTTCACCCAAACGTAAGGTGCATTCACGCCACCATAAACTGATAATCCAGCGGCTGTGAGTTTCTCACGGATAATTTTGGCGTTTTCTAGATAAAAATTCACCAATCCCTTAATTTGTGTCTGTCCTTCTTCAGAGTAAACCGCTTCGGCTCCCCGTTGGACAATGTAAGAAACGCCATTAAATTTGGTGGACTGGCGGCGATTCCAGAGTTTCCATAGTTCTACATCGGAACCATCGGCAGCTTTTGCTGTGAGTGTCTTCGGTACAACGGTTAACGCGCAACGAGTTCCTGTAAAACCTGCATTTTTGGAGAAAGACCGAAATTCGATCGCAACATCTCTTGCACCTTCAATTTCATAAATTGAATGAGGAAGCGATGGATCGGTAATATAAGCTTCGTAGGCTGCATCAAAGAAAATAATCGAGTTATTCGCTTTGGCATAGTCCACCCAAGCCTTGAGATATTCCTTGGTTGCAGTTGCGCCAGTGGGGTTATTGGGAAAGCAGAGATAAATTAAATCGACTTTCTTTGAGGGAATCTCGGCGGTGAAGTTGTTATCAGCTGTAATTGGCAGATAAACTAAACCCTCAAATTCGCCTTTATCGTTGGCATCCCCAGTATTTCCCACCATAACGTTAGTGTCTACATACACAGGGTAAACTGGGTCAGTAACGGCAATTAGATTGTCATGACCAAAGATTTCTAGAATGTTGCCAGTGTCGCACTTGGAACCGTCGGAGATAAAGATTTCAGCAGCATCTATGTCGGCTCCTCGTGCTTGGAAATCTTGAATAGCAATTTTTTCCCGCAACCAAGCATAGCCTTGCTCTGGGCCGTAGCCTTTGAAGGTATTGCGATCGCCCATTTCTTCCACAGCTTTAATCATCGCTGTGCGGCAAGCCTCCGGTAGAGGTTCGGTAACATCACCAATGCCCAGCCGAATGATTTTAGCATCAGGATTGGCTTCTGCAAAGGCATTCACCCGCCGAGCAATTTCTGGAAACAGATAACCCGCTTTCAGTTTTAGGTAGTTGTCGTTAATAGTTGCCATTATGTAGATTATGAAAAACGCCCTCAAATAGCTTACTGCTAATTTATGAGGGCGGGGAGTGGAGAGCAGGGGAGCAGAGGGAGCAGGGGGAGAAAAATTACATAGCCAGTTCCAATGACTAATGACAAATTCCCAATTAGATATTTACTGGCTGTTTATTATCGGCTGATGCGTAATAAATGTTGCGATCGCTAATTACAAATTCCGTAATTGATTCTTTCCCTGTAATCAATCTTGCTCCGCGATTACGGGTGAAATAGCTCCATGCCCACTGAATCATTACTACTAATTTGTTGTTAAATTCAATTAAGAAGTAGATGTGAATAAATAGCCAAAACAGCCATGCAACGAAACCTTTCAGCTTGGTAAAGCCCAAATCGACTACAGCAGAATTATGCCCAATCATTGCCAAACTACCATAATCGGTATAAGCAAAGGGTGGCAAACTTTTACCTACAAGCCGCTTTTGGACTAGTGCTGCTACATATTCACCTTCTTGCTTGGCTACAGGTGCAACACCAGGTAGCGGTTTACCATTTTGATGAGAAAAATTTGCTAAGTCGCCAACTACAAAAATATTGGGATGTCCCTTAATACTCAAGTCAGGTTCAACAACAATTCGTCCAGCGCGATCGCACTCAGCACCTGTGCGTTCTGCTAGCACTTTTCCCATTGCGGAAGCTTTTACACCTGCTGCCCATAATACTGTTTTTGAGGCAATTTCTTTAACTTCATCGCCTTGTTTGAGGGTAACAATATCATTTTCAATATTTGTTACCAATGTTTTTGTCTGCACAACCACACCCAAGCGCGTCAAGGATGCTTCTGCTTCTTGTGATAACTCTGGTGCAAAAGGTGGCAAAATCCGATCTAAACCTTCTAATAGCAAAATCTTGGCTTCTGAGGTGTCGATGTTGCGGAAATCTTCTTTGAGAGTTTGATTTGCCAATTCTGCGATCGCACCAGCTAACTCTACACCAGTTGGGCCGCCACCCACAATTACAAAAGTTAACCAAGCACGGCGTTTTTCTGGATCGGTTTCTTTTTCTGCGGCTTCAAAGGCCGAAAAAATCCGGCTACGCATTTCTATCGCATCTTCTACAGTTTTCAAGCCTGGGGCGAATTCTTCCCAGTTATCTTTGCCAAAGTAGGAATGCTTCGCACCTGTGGCGACAATTAAGGTGTCGTAAGGTACTGCTTCGTCGCCTACCATCACTTGTTTTGATTCTGGATCGATATTATTCACCTCTCCCAGCAGCACTTTCGTATTCTTGCTCTTGCTGAGGACAGAACGCAACGGTGAGGAGATATCAGCCGGAGATAGCGCACCTGTGGCGACTTGATATAAAAGGGGTTGAAATAAATGAAAGTTACGTTTATCAATCAGAGTAACGTTTACTGCCGCTTTGGCGAGTGTTTTTGCTGCATAAAGTCCACCGAAACCACCGCCAACGATCACTACTTTATGGGGTGGATTATTGTCAAGTGAATTTACCATAAGAAATATTATCGTGTATGCCGACTATTGTAACTATTCTTAACAGATTTGTATCAAAATTGTCATCATATATTTTGTATTGCTCTTTACATTTGAAAAAGTATTAAAGTAATCGAAACTACAGGATAAACAAAATTTTTTAACACAAAGGTACAGACAATAGGAGTTTGGAATCTTTGAATCCCTGTTTATCTATGTAGATTTATCAAAGGTAGATGTAGAATTTATGCAAGTTTAGTCAGAACTAGTTGACTCTGGTGTGTGTGGCAAACGTGGGGAATGAGTTCGCCGCCAACGGTTAAAGCCATAGATAAAAGCAGCAAAAATTAACAAATAGGGACTGTAAACAATTAACCAAATACCCAGTTTGAGTAAGCCAACGGAAAATGCACTCAAAGAATGGGTGGAGTTGTTCCAAGTTTCCTTAACTTGCAAACCCAAGGCAGGTTGGGGACTGGTGCTAGAAACTGCTGCTTCTAGGTTCAGCGTAATAGTGGAATAAGCAACCTGATTTTGTAAGCTTTTTAGTTGGGCATCAATTTGTTCTATTGTTTGTCGAACATTACTCAGTTCTTGGGCAACACTAAGCACATCTCTGACAGAACCAGCCCGATCCATAATTTTTTGCAAATTTGCTTCAGTTTTTTGCAAATTAGTTAATCTGGCTTGGAAATCGACCAGGCGATCGCCTACATCTTCGGCAGTGATATTACGACTATTAACAGTGCCTAATTTAGCTAGTTGTTCTAGGGTAGGTTCTAGCCGATTCTCTGGTATCCGCAATTGGATTGTTGCTGTGTAGCGCGGGTTGTCGTTTTTAGGTTGTTGTTGTTTCAACCCGATTAAATCCCCTTGCTGTTGATTGATGATTTGCGAAACGGCATCGACAGTTTGATCTACAGAGGCGACAGTCAAAGAGATTGCTGCCTTTTTGATGAGTTGGGGACGAGAACGCGCTATTGGTGCAGCTTCCGCCTTTTGGGAAATACTGTTTTCACGAGCAGATAATTGATTTACCGCGCCATCGCCTGCCATTGGAGCTGCCATTTGAGGTAAAGCCTGATTTGTTGATCGATCCGAAGAGGCGCAACTAGTGAAAATCACCCCTCCCAATAACGCACTTATAAATAAAGCAGATGTGCGCGGTAATTTAGTCGAAGTATGCATAATCTACCCCTAGATGGATGAAGTTAACCTCAGTATTACTGAAGAAAAACTCGAAGCCTGTATTGTTGCGATTTATGTAACAGGGTTTGTCATTAGTCATTTGTCATTAGGCATTGGGACTAGCTATGTAATTTTTCTCCCCTGCCCCCCTGCTCCCCTACTCCCCTGCCCCCCTGCTCCCCTACTTCCCCTGCTCCCTTACTCCCTCCTCTCCTCACTCCACAGAGATAAATTGAATGATTGATAATTCATCTGTGTTACTCAATTTGGGGTACAATCGTAAGCCTGCGAATTAATGACGATGCTTGCTGACAGGAGATGCTTCTATGGCCCGGATGTATTATGACGAAGATGCCAATTTAGACCTTTTGGCTGGAAAAACTATTGCTATCATCGGCTATGGTTCCCAAGGTCATGCCCACGCTCTCAATCTCAAAGATAGTGGTTTGAATGTGATTGTGGGACTATATCCGGGTAGTAAGTCAGTAGCAAAAGCTGAAGCAGCTGGGTTAACTGTGAAAAATGTTGCAGATGCTGCCAATGCTGCTGATTTCATCATGATTTTGTTACCTGATGAAGTCCAAAAAACGATTTATAAAAACGAGATTGAACCCAATCTAGAAGAAGGGAATGTGTTGGCTTTTGCCCACGGGTTCAATATTCACTTTGGGCAAGTTGTACCACCGGCTAATGTAGATGTGGTGATGGTAGCACCAAAAGGGCCGGGGCATTTGGTACGGCGGACTTATGAAGGTGGGGAAGGTGTACCAGCCCTGTTTGCAGTTTATCAAGATGCCAGTGGTCAGGCACGCGATCGCGCCATGTCTTATGCTAAAGGTATTGGTGGTACTCGCGCCGGTGTTCTCGAAACTACTTTCCGTGAAGAAACCGAAACCGATTTATTTGGCGAACAAGCGGTATTGTGCGGTGGTTTGAGTGCTTTAATCAAAGCCGGATTTGAAACTTTGGTAGAAGCTGGTTATCAACCAGAATTGGCTTATTTTGAATGTCTGCATGAAGTCAAGTTGATTGTAGACTTGGTTGTGGAAGGTGGTTTAGCCAAAATGCGCGACAGCATTTCTAACACAGCTGAATATGGCGATTATACGCGTGGCCCGCGGATTGTGACTGAACAAACCAAAGCTGAAATGCAGAAGATTCTCAGCGAAATTCAATCTGGGCAATTTGCACGAGAATTTGTTCTCGAAAACCAATCTGGTAAACCAGGATTTACTGCCATGCGTCGTAAAGAAGCTGAACACAAAATTGAGGAAGTTGGTAAAGATTTACGCGCTATGTTTAGCTGGTTGAAAAAGGCTTAAGCAAAAAAATAACATCAGACATCTCCAAAAAAAAAGAATGTAGAGACATAGCACTGCTACGTCTCTATAAAGGTTCTGGTTACAGCATATTTAATTTCTGGAGATGTCTGAATATCATTTGCTTTGAGTTTTGAGATAATCTGCAATGTACTGTCCATAAGTATCACGCAAAATTTGTTCCCGGAATTTAAATCCTAATATTTTCCCTCGACAAGATAGAGATCCGCACAAGCACCGGAAGGTAGCAATTGGTTCATATTCGGTGGTTTCGTAGTCCCAGACAATTTCCTCACCTGCTTCTATATCGCTCAAAGCAACGAAGTCATATCCCCCAAACTGATTGTTCCTTACCCCAGTATTTGGATCGCAAGAATGGTTGGTGACAATAGCAGGCTCATCTAAGTTGATATGCAAATTAAAATCCATCTGAACAGAAGAAATTGTTCGTTCGGGAACTGCTTCAATTAGGATACCCACTACGACGGTTTCCCCTTTTGCAAATTTTTTTGTAGCAAACACTCCTCGTCCTTTTGCTGTTTGCTGAATCGTGACATGAGAATTTAGCTTTGCATCTGAAATCGACTCTGCTGTATTCATAGATAAAAACTCACTTATGTTTAAATTTCTTGCGGCTTCCAAGTTTAAAACTTGGACTAATTAGATTTCACTTTCTAGCTAACAGTCCGTTAAGCTAATCTTGATTCATTTTTCTAGAATGATTCGCTTGTAGTAAGCGGCTCCAGCCCTACTTTTATGCAACTTAAATGCCGATTAACTTAACTGTTCTGTACCTCAAATTTTGCTTCTGGCTCAATCTTTTGAGGGCTTTGACTTAGAACCAGAGCAAGTAAGACAAGAATCGCGCCAATTAGACCGCGTATTCCCAAATGTTCTCCAAGTAGCGAAAACGAGAAAATTGTGGCGAACAATGGCTCAAGTGTATAAAGTAAGGCAGCTTCGTCAGATGAAACCCATTGCTGTGCCAATGTTTGAAACCAGATTACAGCAGCCGTCGACACCAGCCCTAAGTAGAGAATCACTACCCAGTGCTGGCGAATTACCTCAAATTGGTTAAGGATTTGCGTGTTATTCCAGAGTACCCCTAGCACCGCAACGAACATAAGTTGAACACTGGTGAGTGGTAAGGTGGGGTGACGGGGTGCAACTCGCTCTAGGAAAATTAGGTAGGCTGCATAGATAAAAGTATCAATAAACATCAACAGATCGCCAATTCGTAGTTCTCCCCCTTCCCAAAACATGATACCAATACCAATCACAGCTACTCCAGCGGTTAGGAAAGTTCTCAACAGTACGCGCTTACCACTCAGCCATCCCAGCAGAGGGACAATGAGTGCGCTCAAACTGACAATGAATGCCGCCCGGTTTGCTGGTATGGTCTTGAGTGCAATTGTTTCTATAGCTAACAAAAAGAAAAGCAAAAGCCCTAGTACTGTACCATGACGAAATAAAATTGCGTTAATATTACGTAAATTTAGGGCAAAAACTGCTGCGGCTATGACAAAGCGGCTAGCAATCAATGCACTTGGTGAAAGGCTACTAACTATGTCTTTAGTCAATGGAAAAGTTGTAGCACCGCTTAAATTCACAAAAATAAGCAGCATTATTCCTTTGAAACGCAAGGTATTTTCAGGTGGCATCAAACTAATTGATTGAATAATGTTTCTTTACATCCATAGAGAATGCGATCGCATAAATAATTTTGTTTTTGTTCCGTCCCGTTACTACCTTCAGAATTGAGGCTTTTTAGTTGCCTAAGTACTACTAATCCAATTTTCATAATTTCATATCTTTTTCCGCATTGCAATTAAAAGGTAAAGGAAGTTTGCATTAATCTAATCTAAACTGTATCATTGGTTGTGTTATATACAGTATTTGTAATTATCAAAAATCTGCAATCAATAAAAATTCTATCATTAAGTGGTTAGCGATCAGATAATTGCAAACGTCAGGAAGTATCTCGTTTGCAGGGTTCGATAAAATCATTGTTTATCACTTTGGGAGGCATTCCCAAGAAAAAACTTACTAAATTGATTGCCTAATTTGCCCAAACCTGACATCACCGTATCTGCATGAGAACTTGAGAGCGATTGGTATCACTAAATTTCTGTGATGATTAATAGTCTCTGCTAATTAGTTGTAGTTGAAGCAGGTAAAATAACCCTCACTGCAAGCTAGGAGGGGACTATAATGTACCTTGTATGATTAGGAAAAGCTATAATATCATGATTCAAAACAGAAATTCAAAAAATTTGGCATTTCTGTAAACTTATAGTATCTGACTCAGGCATATTATGTTAATATTTGATATCTTGGACAATCCGAAAACCAGCGTGCTGATAAAAATTTGGACGGAACCAGTTGCGGTAATATTTTAAAGCTTCTGTACCATTAGTTATCCAACACCCTCCTAACATCATTTGATGTTTATCATCAAAAAAGATGGCAGAATTATCCTCATAAAGAAAATGAGGTTGATATCCTGGAAGAGGGTTTAAGTTATTACTTAACCATTCCCAAACATTGCCACGTAAATCATGCAATCCCGAAGAAGTTTTGGCTGTTTCTAACATCCCAACAGGACTAGGAGAACCAAATTTTAAATTGAGATTATAATTTTCTACATCATCTAATAAACTATTACCATAAGTTGCTAAATGGTACTCTGGTTCGCTCATTAAGCGAGTATCTTTCCCTTGCCAACGACAATAAGCCATTGCTTCATAATGATTGACTTCCACAGGCCAATCTAGGGGTAAGTCAATTTCATCAAACATAGCTCGATATTTGTAGCTACCATTTTCATGTAACCAAAATTTGGGACATTGAATACCGTATCGAGTTTTCCAATTCCAAGACTCTTCATCCCAATAGTCTTGATTTTCGTAACCACCAGCTTTTACAAAATAAATAAAATCTGCATTGGTAATCAGATATTTGCTGGCGAAAAAGGGTGCAACTTCAACAGTACGATCGCCATAATCAATATCCCATCCATAAGTGGAGTCATCTAAGGCTTTACCGAGTTTTACTACTCCACCAGCAACTTCTATCATTTCGTTCTCAGGAGTGTAACCATTCAAAGGGGCATATTGCCAATTTTGGGGACGTTTCACTCTCTCAATTGGTAGTTGGCGAATTAACATTGAAGAAGTTTCAATGTGAATACGTTGATGTTCAATCCCCATCATTAAAGCCCAAAGAGGATGACTGGGATGAATTGGCAAAGTAATTGGGGTTGTCTTAATTAGCTCGGAAATTACGGAATATGCTTGTTCTCGATACTCCCAAGTCTGTGCAACTTGCGGCCATTCCAGATGAGCGATCGCTTCATTTAATTCCTCTGGTATTTCTGGATCGACTCCAATCTCAAACAAAATTTCATACTCTGGATTGAGGCGTTTTTCTAATAATCCTACCTGAATTAATTTATTGATGTAGAAAATAGCCGAATGTCCCAGATAAAAAATTAGAGGGTTTCTCAAAGGGTCAGGATTGAGATAAAATGTATCTTCCCCAACTAGACTTTTTAATAATATATCTTCCAGTTGCCAAGCATTCTCAAAGTAATCGAGGATAACTTGGTTATTACAACTATCAAGTTTTGGAGGTTTAGCAGATTGCAGACTATTCATGGTTAAATTACTATTATAGAACAATGAAAAAAATTAATTATCTCGAAATCTGATTTGATTCTTGAATTTACTTGCATGGGTAAAGAACACGGCGCGGGAAAAAAATAGATATGTACTGACTTTTTTGAAAAAATAAAGATGAATCCTATAAAATGTGTTAAACACAATAGGATTTAAGGAGGTATCAAATAAGATTATTAAATATGACAGGTTTATTATTTAATAGCAATACTTATTGTTCAATAATTAGTTTTTCAAATAAGACTAAAAGTTTATCGACTTAGTGTAGTAATACCATAGATTTGACTAACTTAATTCTACTTGAATAGTTAAACTATTAGCCAAAAAATAATTCAGTGGTAATAAACATAACAAGATTATTAAATGACTACAACTTTGCAAGAAACATCTCCAATAATCATTGCACACCGAGGCGCTAGCGGCTATCGTCTAGAACATACTTTAGCTGCTTATGAATTGGCGATCGCACTTGGGGCTGATTATATTGAACTTGATTTAGTTTCCACCAAAGATGGTATTTTAATTGCTCGTCACGAAAATGAGATTTCTGAAACCACTGACGTTGCAACCCATGCAGAATTTGCTCATCTTCAAACCACTAAAATAATTGATGGCGAATTAAAAACTGGCTGGTTTACTGAAGACTTTACCCTAACAGAACTGAAAACACTACGAGCTAAAGAGCGAATTCCCCAAGTGCGTAGGCATAGCTCGCCGCAGGCATCGCAAAATACCGCCTATGATGGACTCTTAGAAATTCCCACGCTGCAAGAAATCATTGATTTAGTCAAGGTTAAAAGTGGCGAAATTAATCGGGCGATTGGCATTTACCCAGAAACTAAGCACCCAACTTATTTTCAATCTATTGGGTTAGGTCTAGAAGCACCCCTACTTGCAACTTTAACAGCCAACGGTTATCAGGGAGCTAATGCACCTGTTTTTATTCAGTCTTTTGAAGTGGGTAATTTACAAGATTTATCCACAAAGACTGATTTACCTTTAGTGCAATTGCTGAATAACAGTGGTAAACCCTATGATTTTGTCGTTAGTGGCTGCAAACGCACCTATACAGATTTAGTCACAGCATCGAGTTTAAAAGAAATTGCCAAATATGCACAAGCAATTGGGATTCATAAAAATTTACTGGTTCCTAGAGACAACAATGGTAAATTGCGATCGCCTACATCCTTAGTCATAGATGCTCATGCAGCTGGTTTGCTGGTTCATGTCTGGACTTTCCGCAATGAAGACTGTTTTTTACCACTGGACTTTCAAGGAAATCCCCAAGGAGAATATGAACTATTTTTCAGCTTAGGTGTTGATGGTGTATTTACTGACTACCCAGATACGGCAGCTTGCCACTCTACTCTTCAGTGGTAATTTGGTAGGGTAATACAAAATCACAGAAAAGTAACATGGTTTTACTTAAGTGGAAATCCTGTATAGCAGCAATTACCTTCACCGCAACCAGTCTTGCTGTATCTAAGTCGGCATTGGCGGTATCTTTATACTCAGTCACTGACTTAGGCGCTCTTACAGGAGAAGCCTACAGTTACGCTACAGATATTAATGACTCAGGTGAGGTAGCCATTAATACTTTGAGTAGGTCTTTTTTTTACAGTAATGGTTCGCTCAAAACAATTAGTTCGTTGCCTGGTGATAATCAACTTGCAGTGACTGGTATCAATAACTTGGGGCAAGTAGTTGGTAATTCGGCTAATATTAATAACTTTACTGGAAATAACCCTTTCCTGTACAGCAATGGTCTCACCCAACGCCTCCCAATTCAAAATGCTATTCCTTATGCAATTAATGATCGCACCGAAGTAGTAGGGGGAGCAAGCGGACTTGGACCTTTTTTGTACAGCAATGGTGTAGCAACCAGTGTAGGAACTCCTAGTGCAGTTGCTTACGGTTTAAATAACTTGGGACAAGCTGTAGGCATTCTCAATTCAAACACAGCTTTTCTGTACGAAAACGGCCAAACTACTAATTTGGGAACTTTGCCAGGTGACAGATACAGCGTAGCAAACGATGTTAATGACTCAGGACAAGTAGTTGGTAGTTCGGGACTCACTAGCGTAAATGATAGTCGTGCTTTTGTGTACAGTTCTAGCACAGGACTCCAAAACCTTGGTAGGTTACGTCCTACAGATCTGTTTAGTATTGGTTCGGGGATCAATAATTTGGGTCAAGTAGTCGGGCTTTCTGGCACTACCAATGATTTTTTTGCCGCAGATGGCAACGGTTTGCGGGCTTTTCTTTATAGTGATAACACTCTGTACGACTTAAATAACCTGCTTGCTCCTGGTTACAACCCTGGGTTTATTTTAACAGCAGCATCAGCCATTAATAATAATGGGCAAATTGTCGGTCGTGGTGCAGTTAATGGTGAATTACGCGCCTTCCTGTTGACGCCAATCTCATCTGTCTCTGTAGCAGAACCAACTTCAGGTTTTCCTATTTTGTCGTTCGGTGCTAGTGTAATTTTCTTTGCTGCATTTAAGCGCAAACCTCACTCTAAAAGTGCAGCCATAGAACAAAGAAGTTAATGCAATAACTTCAGGCAGACAAAATGATTACTTGGGAATATGCATTTATAAAAATGCTCGTGAAAATCTTTGAAGATGTGTTTCTAAGCGTGGCTTAGAGACACATCTGTACTTTAGGCAAGGGATAACATCACTGAAATTGTTCTTGATTTTCACAAACTAGTCATCACCTGAGCTAATTGATTAGATAAATCAATTGCAGACTCCTGGTATTTTTTAAATAAAACTCCCGCCAAAAAATAATAATCGCCAGAATAAAATGCCATCTGATTTTTTTGGAGTTTCTCGATGTGATTCTTTACCTTGGGGTCAGAGCTATAGTAGCCAAACTGTAAAGGTAAAACCATGAAGTTTTGAACATAATAACCATTTTCTTTTGCTAAATCCAACGTATTGATTGGATTAGAAAAGCTAGATATTAAAACCAATACATTTTCATAATCTAACGATAAAAGCTCGTTGGTAACTGTGGCTCCATCTACACCCCCAAATAAGAGAGGCATATAAATATCATTATCTGGTGCTGGGAGATAGGGTGGATTGGCTACAAGATATTCGGCATCGGGTTGAGAAGAATTAAACAAAGATGAATTATGGATGATGTATTTATTAGTGAGATTGTATTCATCAATAGTTGAATTTGCGACTTTCCATGCAGAAGTATTTAATTCAAATCCCTGGATAATTCCATCAAAATTGTTTCTCAATAAGGTATTAATTACAGGGCTGCCATCTCCTGAGCCAAACTCCACTATGGATTCGGAATTTTGACAATTTCTGATCACAAAGCTTTCTAAGCAGTTGGAGTAGAAATTAGATTCTTCAGGGCAAAAAAAGATATCTTTCATTTGATTGCACTTCCATGCGTAAGGTATAATCAATGTAATAGGAGGTTGTTTATTACCTTGTATTCAGGCAATAAAAAACTCTTCCTTTAGCAACCCTTTGCTAAAGAAATTTATTTGCAGGTGAATGAGCAATAAAATGACTTTTAAATGTCAAATTAAAAGACTTAGAATAACCTGCTATTTATAATTTTTGGGATTTCTCATACGAGAAAAGCGGTTCATTCTGCTTCGCGTATCGATCGCACAACTGCCGTCCCCGCGCGATCGCTCATACGTTTTTGCAGGTCGTATCCAAGCAGCAATTCCCATGCATCATTGGGATATCGTTCTGCTAATGACAAAGCCACATCATCTAACATCCAACGACCGTGGCGTTCATCTTCTCTGATGTGCAGTTCCCAATAACCCACCGCTACTTCTGAGAGTAAGAGTCGTTGCGCCGCCAGCAGATAATTTTTGTAAATCGCAGGGCCAGCCACTTCAAAATAGGTCAACCCACCGCTGTAACGCAAGAAATAGCGTTTGCGCTCAGTCACCAGAAAGTTATAATTTGTCGAAGCCAACACTTCCCAAGGTACTAAATCGAAATATGCCTCTGGTTCGGTGTTCATTCCAAATTCAGCCAGCATTTGGGCAAAAAATGTCGAGTGTTTGCGAGATAAACGACCATTGCCATATTCTTCTATTAGTACTCGCATCAGCGTACACTGCACTTCATTAGCAGCACCACCCAAAATGCGGGAAAGATGACTAGCTTCAACCAAGCCATCAAAAGAGCCGATCGCTAGCAAGTGACGATAGCCTGCTTCAGTCATTTCCTCACGAATGTAGCGGCTACTCTCCGACAAAGGCGGATTTAAATCAGCAGATGTGCGCTCAATTAAAGCTTGTTTTACATCTAATTGTTGCAGTGCAGCCACATCGAATTGTGCTAACTCCCACTGTTGCCAAGCAGCTTCAATTTGGTCGCGGCATGAGCGCAAATACAGCGATCGCTCATTGTTATAATGCCGCAAATCGTCGTACCAAAACAGCTTTAGCCGATTAATACGATAAAGTATTCGTTGGAGAAAACGGTGAGCTTGTTCATCAGAGCGATCGTTTGCATAAGCAGCGGCAATTGCCATAGAGAGTGACTGTTCAAACTCAGTGGCTATTAAAGGATTTGCATCCAGTTTATTGTCCAAATCCTCCATTGCTAGCAGTTCTATAAATTGCTCTTCAGCACGGTCGTATTTGGTAATTGTTCTTTCTTTAGTTTGCGTGCTATTTTTCGCAGCCTCAACCTTAGGAAATATAACTAAATTGCTTTGCATGGAATCTTCGGTAGCTTTAGAAAAATGAAAAGTTACTTTCACCTTTAATATCTAAGTTCCCACACCAGTAGCTTTCTGTACCTCTTTCCCTGGTTATAGAGAAATGATTAAGTTTCAGACGAAAGGGGGATTGGGAATTGGGCATTGGGCAATAATCTTCTCCCCCTGCCTCCCCTGCCTACGGCCCTTTCTGCTGTTCAATCGCCTTACTGGGCGGAATCTGCTCAAGAGGAATCAGTGCTTCGATCACCGACTTCACAATTGGCGCGGCGACAGTAGAACCATAAGCACTTTCTCCTTTTGGCTCATCCACCACTGCAAACACTACATAACGAGGAGATTCCACGGGTAAAATAGCCACGAAACTGGTCATTCTCGCACCCTTGATATATCCGCCATTGGGACTAGCTTTTTGGGCTGTACCAGTTTTGCCAGCAATGCGATATCCCGGAATTTGTGCCGGCTTACCGCTGCCTTCAGTAACAACAGTTTCCATCATTTCCACAACCTTTTGAGTTGTTGCGGTTGAAAAAATTTGGCGGGGGATGGTGTGAGTGGGTGAATCATGCATCTGCCCTTTGCTATCAATCAACCCGCGAACTACATGGGGCGTAACTAACTTACCGCCATTAGCTAAAGCACCGTGCATTTGTACTAGCTGTAACGGTGTCATAGAAAAGCCTTGTCCAAAAGAAGTAGTAGCTGGTTCAATTGGCGAAGCGATAAATTCTTCTTGACTTTTGAGCCTCCCGCCGACTTCAAAAGGTAAATCTGTATCAACTTTTTGTCCTAGCCCCAAACGTTCTAGCCAGTTGTAATAGATTGAAGGCTTTAAGCGTTGGATAATTTGCACCATGCCAATGTTGCTAGAATATTGCAAAATCTGAGCGATGCTGATTCGCCCATTCCCATTATTCATCGCATTTTTGATGTTGTAATTAGCGACTCGAATATTACCGGAGTCATTAAACATATCATCTGGTTTGATGATGCCATTTTCCAGAGCGATCGCCACATTCAAAGGCTTAAAAGTCGATCCCGGTTCATAAAGATCCGCTACTGTCCAGTTTTTAAATAGTGAAATATCAGATTTAGCATATTCATTAGGATTATAAGTCGGCTGAGAAACGAGGGCGAGTAAGGAACCATCCAGCGCATCCATGACAATTACCGCGCCACGTTTAGCGGCAAACTTCTCCATCTGTTGTTTGAGCGCAATCCTAGCTATTCGTTGCAGACGGCTATCGATAGTGAGTTGTAATCGCAAATCGTCAAAATGCAAAAAACCTTCGGGCGCCCGATCTGGCATCAAGACTCCATTACCCGACCGACTGAGGCGCACCGTTTGCACAGGACGTTCTAACAACTTCTCTTGAGAGTATTCCACACCAGCTTGACCACGACGGTCAACATTCACATAGCCCACCACATCGGCAACCAAATCGTCTGGTGGGTAAAATCGGGAGTATTTTTGAGTCCACTCCAGACCATTTAAGCGCAAAGAGATGACGCGATCGATAATTTCTTCTGGTAAAGCTGGCGCAAGTATAATTCCGCTTCTTTTGCTTTGAAAAGTTTTTACCAATTCAGCAGTATCTTTTGCCAAAATTGGGGCAAGTCGCTCTGCCATATTTTCATTAGACTTATCAAACAGCTTGGGATGAGCGTACAAAGTATATACAGGACGGTCAATAGCCAATAGATCGCTATTGCGATCTACCACTGGGCGACGGGGCATAAAAGGTCGCACATTCACCATTTGCTGGTTGCGTGCGTACTCAGTTAACTTTGGCCCCTTGACAATTTGCAGATTATACAAGTTAATAGTCAATCCCAACCCTGATACCATTAATATGCCCCAGACGATGAACAGCCGGGACTTAGTGTTGGATGTTTGGTCTTGCATACTAGAGGCTAATTTTCCCAAAAGCCCTCGTTTATAACCCTTTTTTTGGCTTGTCAATGCTGGATTCCGAAACTTTCTGAATTTTGTTCTGCTTGGTGACTTCTGCATTGGGTTCGTCCTTTGTCCCTTGTCTGTTGCCTTTTGTGATTAACCAGAAGTCTCAGTCCTAATGACTAATGACAAATGACAAATGACTCTTAAAAATTAGTATCCCAGTGGCGAGAGTGTTCGCGGTTGCGTTTCAGAATTTGGCGTTGTGTTAGGTGATACTGGCTTAGGACTCTGAGATGCTGGAGGCAAGAAAATCATTCCTTCAGGAGTTGGCGATACCAGCCCTGCTGTTGGTTGTTCTGCTTCATTAGCCATTTTATTTTTCAGCGTCGCGTTGGTTGTTGTTAGCAGCCGTTCATGACGTTGAAGGTTTTGCAGTCTGCGATATGACTGACCCCAAAGCTCTTGAGAATAGACTGTCCAAGCATAAACAGCAAGTGTCGATGCTACTAACAAAAACGCCACAACTGACGAATAACGATGAAAGGTATACAAGCGCAGCAACCACAAAGGTGTAACTCTAGAATTAGGCATTGTCGGAAGCCCAAGAAAACCTTCCCTCGGACTCTTTTGGTTCGCATTCAACTGTTCGTTGAGATTTGGTAATTGTTGTCTACCCAACTCTTTCACCGATTTGGCTATAACTGCGTCATTTGTGGGAGAAACCGCTAACTTTTTTGAGGAACGCTGTTGTTTTTGAGAGGATACTGCTGTAGAAGCGCTCCGTGCTGCTGACTCCATACGCGCAGAGCGTCGCCTTCCTAAAGAAAGGATAGAATCTCGCCGGAACCAATTACCCCGTGTAGAAACAGTAGATTTACGACCAACTACCATAAATTTTTAATTTTTTTTTAGATGGAAAATACTGCACTTTAAATTGATTGTCTGTTTTGCTAAGGTTAAAATCACCTTCTGTGCAACAAGCACACATAACAGACTACACCCTTTTAACTTTTCTGATGGGTAGCTGTATCAATGTTTGCATCCCCTAGATATGCAATGTTTGCAATCAGTGATTAGAAACTGGACAGCTTACCCTTTAGGTATCGCACCTAAAGTATGGCAACGTCAGGTAGCCAGATGCAATACTCTGTGAAAAAAATAAAATTTTTTGCTATCATAGCCTCGTTTGCGAAATAAGTTGGAAATTTTCGTTTTGCTCCTGAGTTAAGAGAAACTAATCAGAATACGTAATTCCAAAAACAATACCCCAAAGGATTGTTTTTTTTTAGTATGTAGTCTCGCAGAATTTAAAAAAAGCAATAAATACGGTATCGTATTCAACAGGTGAAAAATTGTTCTAGCCACAATTGGTGAAAGAGGAGTTATGAAAACAAAAATCTTTGGTTTTGCTCTAATGTTAAGTCTGGCTGCAATTCTTGGGGCCTGTGAAGGTGGTGGTGGTGATGGTGCTGGTACTTCTACTCCAGCTGCTACAGGTGAACCAACTGATGCACCTGCTGTTAAGACTACTCCTGCTACTCCCGCAGCGACTACTCCTGCTGCTCCCGCAACGACTGCTCCTGCTACTCCTAAATAAGGCATCTTAAACTTTAGTTTAAATCGCGCCCAGAACTACTTAGTGACAGCATTCCTCACTACATAGCTCGAATTAATGGGATTGACAAAAAAACCTCATTTTTATGCTGGTTTATCAGAGCCTAGAGTTTGCTCAAATATCAACTAAGTAGGGCAGGAAGTAGAGGACACTGGTAAAGAGGGTTATGTCCTCTACCAAGTGTCCTTCTAAAAGTCCCGCCCGCTCAAACTTGTTACCAGTGCAAGGGAGTTGAGTAAATCTAAGCTATTTTGTAGGCAGATACTTCCCTCGTTTGGCATTTTAAATTGCTTATACTACTGAGTTTTGAGAGGGTAAAATAATTTATCGCGATCGCTGGCAATTGCTCTTGAGCATTCCCGTAGTCTATTCCGTATCAGGAAAGACCTGGTAATCTCCCTTGATATTGCCAGATTTTTATTGGGAAAATTTAGGTATGGGAAAAACAGATTTTCATCCTGCGTTGTGAAGGTAGTTCAGGAGATGAGGAGAGTTAAAACGAGAAAGTCTATAAAATTACTGAGTTTAATTGTAATTAGTGCAACCTCGATTGCCTTAAGTAGCTATTGGAGATCGGCAGTAATAGCATTACCGCCACCAGAGGATACCCCAGAAGAAATATTACGGACAAAGATTATTATAGAAGCGCGATCGCCTATTGATGGCAAATTCCTAACAGCTGCCGAATACATCCAATTACAAGCGCAGCTGCAAGAAGGCCCGCCCCCAAAACTAGACCCCAAAATTCGAGAACAAATTTTCTTGCTTCGTATACGTAAAACCTTACTTCAGTTCTTCCCATTTTTAAATTTTTGATAAATTCGTTATTAGTCATTAGTCATTCATCCTCTTGCAATGCCCCATTGCCCATTGCCCAATTCCCCATTCCCCATTCCCCATTCTGATGTAGGATAACGGTGGCGACAAAATTGCAAATAAATGTAAAGAATATATATAGATTTTAAAAAAGTAGATTTAGTCAATCACGTTATTTCACTTAGGTAGCTTCATGTCCATGACCACGATCGCCCCTGAACAGGTTAACAGCATCGTTTGGAATCAGCATAACGATCCCTTTGAAATACTAGGTTCTCATCCCATAGAGCAAGATGGCAAAACTGTCTGGGCTGTGCGGGCCTACCTACCAAATGCAAGTGCAGCATGGGTCGTTCTTCCTGAACAACGCAAGGAATACCCAATGCAAACAGTGCATCATCCCCACTTTTTTGAATGCACGATTGACACTCCAGAACTAGCAAACTACCAGTTACGGATTAAAGAAGGGGAACATGAGCGTGTTACCTATGACCCTTACGCTTTCCGTTCTCCCAACTTGACAGACTTTGACTTGCATTTGTTTAGTGAAGGCAACCATCATCGGATATATGAAAAACTGGGAGCGCACCCTACGGAAATAGGCGGCGTTAAAGGCGTTTATTTTGCAGTTTGGGCACCTAATGCTCGCAATGTTTCATTGTTGGGAGACTTCAACCTCTGGGATGGGCGTAAACACCAGATGCGTAAAGGCCCCACCGGGGTTTGGGAATTGTTTATTCCTGAAATTGGTGTAGGGGAGTCTTACAAATATGAAATCAAAAATTTTGAAGGACACATTTACGAAAAATCCGATCCCTATGGTTTTCAGCAAGAACCTCGCCCGAAAACCGCGTCTATTGTCACTGATTTAGATACTTACAGTTGGAGTGATGAAGACTGGATGGAAAAGCGGCGTCGCACTGACCCGCTAACTCAGCCAGTTTCAGTTTACGAAGTGCATTTAGGCTCTTGGTTACACGCTTCGAGTGCGGAACCAGCGAAACTCCCCAATGGTGAAACGGAACCTGTAGTTGTGGTTTCGGAACTGAAACCGGGCGCACGTTTTCTTACCTACCGGGAACTAGCTGACCGACTCATTCCTTATGTCAAAGAATTAGGATACACCCACATAGAAATGCTACCTATTGCGGAGCATCCCTTTGATGGTTCTTGGGGTTATCAAGTAACTGGTTACTATGCCCCTACCTCGCGTTTTGGCAGACCCGAAGATTTCATGTATTTTGTTGACAAATGTCACCAAAATGAGATAGGGGTAATTGTAGACTGGGTTCCTGGTCACTTCCCCAAAGATGGACATGGTTTAGCTTTCTTTGATGGTAGCCACCTATACGAACACGCTGACCCCCGCAAAGGCGAACATAAAGAATGGGGTACTTTGGTGTTCAACTACGGTCGGCATGAAGTTAGCAATTTCCTCGCAGCAAATGCCCTCTTTTGGTTTGATAAATACCACATTGACGGGATTCGTGTCGATGCTGTTGCCTCGATGCTCTATAACGACTATTGCCGCAAACCAGGAGAATGGCTGCCCAACCAGTACGGCGGCAGAGAAAATCTAGAAGCAGCAGATTTTCTACGTCAGGTAAATCACATTATCTTTAGCTATTTCCCCGGTATTCTCTCAATTGCGGAAGAATCCACTTCCTGGCCAATGGTATCTTGGCCCACCTATACAGGCGGACTGGGTTTTAACTTGAAGTGGAATATGGGCTGGATGCACGATATGCTGGATTATTTCAGCATGGACCCTTGGTTCCGCCAGTTCCACCAAAACAACATCACCTTTAGTATGTGGTACAACCACAGCGAGAACTTCATGCTGGCTTTGTCCCACGATGAAGTGGTGCATGGTAAGAGCAATATCATCGGCAAAATGCCGGGGGATACATGGCAGAAGTTAGCTAATATCCGTTGTTTATTTAGCTATATGTTTGCTCACCCAGGTAAGAAAACCATGTTTATGAGCATGGAGTTTGGGCAGTGGAGTGAGTGGAATGCTTGGGCTGATTTGGAGTGGCATTTATTACAGCATGAAGCCCACCAACAGTTAAAAACGTTTTTCCGGGAATTGAACCATCTCTACCGTTCTGAGCCAGTTTTGTACACCCAGGATTTTGCTGAACCGGGGTTTGAGTGGATTGATTGTAGCGACAACCGCCATAGTGTAGTTTCCTTCATCCGTCGCGATCGCGATTCTGATGATTTTGCGATCGTGGTTTGTAATTTTACACCACAACCCCATTCTCACTACCGCATTGGTGTACCGCAAAAGGGATTTTATACGGAGTTGTTCAATAGTGATGCGCGTCAGTATGGCGGCAGTAATATGGGCAATTTAGGTGGTAAGTGGACGGATGATTGGTCTTTGCACAGCCGTCCTTATTCGCTAGATTTGTGTTTACCACCTTTGGGTGTATTGATTCTCAAGTTGGATAAGAAGAAGACTGCTGAGGTAATTGGATAACAATTTAGGGTGGGGCAATGCCCATCCTACACATAATCTTGCCTATTCATAGCTACTCAAGCCAGTTTTCTAATAGACTCTGGTGAAATTAAATATGCATTATTACCCTTGTAGAGATGTAGCAGTGCTACGTCTCTACATTCTTTTATATAGGGAGTATCATCAGAACAGAAAACCGGGTTAAGCTTAAAAGCCCTATTCGCTAAGGATTTTTACGATAACGAAGGTCATTGATTATTCTCGGCAATTACCAATATAACGAAGATGGAAATGCCCTTGATATTATTGCAAAAAACTTAAGTGATTTACCTGTCTCTAATTGGATTGTGTAATCATTTTGAAAAACTTCAGGTTGTTGGCAATAGCTTAACCAATATGCCAAGAGAAATTGGACAACTTAGCAATTTGCTCCCGGCTGAACCTCGACTTTAAAAATAAATTTTAATCAAAAACTCTCGATAGTCTAACAAATAAAGTATAACTGTCGCTATAAGCCTAAAAAAATAGTTATTTATAATATATGGCAAAATTTGCTGTTTATTTATATCCACATACTTGTTACACATCTAAGCCAAGTCAGACAATTTACTGGACAGGTTATTCATTTCCTCACTACAATCAAGTCAGGTTGGAACTAGCAAAAATCTTAACTAAGAGACCATTTATAAAGTAAATCTTTAGGAGGTTAGACGACGCAGCATAATG
>NZ_JAVRCE010000076.1:35121-38412 GCF_034530915.1 Nostoc sp. DedQUE09 | reverse complement strand
AAAGTAACAAATGCGATCGCTAAAGTAACAAATGCGATCGCTAAAGTAACAAATGCGATCGCCAAAATAACAAATGCGTAGGCGCAGCCAGCCGTAGGCATCGCCAGAAATAGCTTCCTCACTTGGTTTTTCGCGTCAGTTTTACCCCACCCTAACCCTCCCCTTGCAAAGGGGAGGGAACAAGATTTCTTATTTCCCCCCTTTACAAGGGCAGGGCTGATTCATTCCATTTCAAACAGGATTTGTCAAGATGGTTAGCAAGAAAATTGTAAGTAAGCGTGACGAAGAGATGAATATTTAAGCACTGAAATATCAGTAAAATAGTTGGTTTCATCGGCACGCTAGTAACAAAATAACTAATTTTTAATTGCTATAACCCTTGATTTTTAAAGCTCTTTGGGGAATGAAACAGCCCTGCTTTACAAGGGGGGATTAAGGGGGGTAATAATATGATTAAAATTACAGCCATTTGACGACAAGAATTAGGGATTTTTAAAATAGTAGAATAGGTTCATTGCTGTTGCTCATGGGAAAAAGCAACAGTTGCAGGTAATCAGGATTATCCCGTCCTTGAATCGGTTGTAAAATTCGCGCAGCGACTGACAAAGCTAACAAGCGTGTAGTATGTATATAAACTATATATACCAAGCAATATGAGTGTAGAGTTATTAACTATTGCTGGCTCAGTAGGAAAAGTAGTATTTCCAGAAATTGTTAAGAAAATCAATAGTGCATTAAATCCTACAGACTTAGAAAAAGCTTTGAAAGCAGGTGTACAATCCGCCGAAGAGTGGGATACTAATCAAGATTCTTATAAGCATTTATTTTTTCGCTGTACGCCAAAGGATGCGAGAGAGCTTGTAGAGGGTTTTTTTAAAGATACGGGAGTTCAAGAAGAATTACAGAAGCCTTTTACTGAGAAAACAACCCCAAATCTACAAGTTTTAATTAAAATATTCCACAAAATTAAATCAGAAAAGCCAAACTTAGAGTTTCGCGATGAAAGTATTGAACATTGGCTGAAAAAGTTTGCAGATGCTTATTTTGAACACACCAATACATATTTAAAGTTTCAAATTGCTAAATCAGATTATCTCAAACAACTGTTAGGCTATTTTGATGGTGTTGAATTTGTCGGCATAAAGGTAAAAACAAAAGAAGAAGAAAAATTTGCTAAACTACCACAAATTTTTGTAATGCCTAATGTAGTTGAGCAGGTGGAAGTTAGAGCAAGCGCAGGTTTAAAATTAAATCTAGCTTTGCCTTTAGAAGAGACAGCCAACCAGCAACCCCAGCAAAATTTACTTTGGGCACAACAAAGTAGTGGCAAGAAATTCTCAGCCCAAGAACTGCTGAAAGAAAGTACACGCAATAAATTTGTTGTGTTGGGAGAACCAGGAATTGGTAAAACAACTTTGATGAGTTACTTTGCTGTGATGCTGGCTGAACAGCAGACTGAAAAACTCGGTTTATCAGCAGACTTAGAGTTACTGCCAATTTTGATTAGAATTAGAGACTTAGGCAAAGCTTCAACGAAGAATCTTTTAGAATATGTACGCAATTTTGCCAATAGTATTCATGTTAAAGAATTGCCCAAAGGTTTCTTTGAACATTGGTTAGAAGATGGGAGAGCGTTAATTTTACTTGATGGCTTAGATGAAATCGCTAAACTAAGCGATCGCCATGAATTCGTAAAGATAATTCACAGCTTTATCGGACAATATTCTCAAAATCGGGCAATTATAACTTCGCGTCCAGCAGGTTATAGGCGAGAGTTTTTTGGTACAGATGAATTTCCTCATTATCAGCTAGAAAAATTTGATGATAGTCAAATTGATTTATTTATTCAGCAATGGTATAACAGCAGACTACCAAACAACCCAGAAAAAGCACAAGAGCGTCAAGAAAGCTTAAAAAAAGCATTAGCAACACAAGAACGCATCAAATTATTAGCACGCAATCCTTTATTACTGACAATTATTGCCTTGATTCATCGCTATGACGCACATTTGCCTAGACAGCGATATAAACTCTATGAACAGGCAGTTGATACGCTATTGATTAACTGGGATGTAAATAAGGGTATTGAGTCTTGGAAGCTGAAGTATATTCAATTGGATGATATCAAAATATTGATGCAACACCTTGCTTACTGGATTCACTCTCAAGGGGAAACTGGCGATAAAGAAGGTGGTACGCTGATTGATAGAGATGAGCTAATTACGCAATTAAGCAAATATATTCGTGAATGTAATTATCAAGTTCAGAAACATCAAGCTGAAGCCGAAGCCAAACGCTTAGTTGACCATATTACAGAACGCTGTGGTTTATTAAACGAACAAGGTCAAGATAGATATGCCTTTGTGCATAAGACTTTTCAGGAATATTTAGCAGGTGAAGAAATACGCGATCGCCAATCAGGAGACTTTAACGAAGTACTAAATCACATTCGAGATTATCTACACAATTCCCACTGGCGAGAGGTGTTTTTGGTATTAATAGCTCAACAAAATCCAAAAAACTCGAAAAGAATTATTGAAGCAATTCTGCAACAAGAGGCTCCTTATGAAGAATGGCTGCACCGCAATCTTTTATTTGCAGGGACTTGTTTAGCAGAAGATTTAAAATTATCTGATGGCAAATTGATTACAGATATTTTGCAGAGATTAGTTGAGCTTGAAGTTAGCCATTCTCAACGAGTAGGTTACGAAGTTAAAGCACAGGTTTTTCAAATTTTTTGCAATTTAAATGAAACCCAGTTTCAAGCTCAAGCACTACAACTGTTGAAAGCATCAATAGATTTGATAGATGAAGAGCGACTGCGAGAATATCGGGCAGCTTTAGGTGAACAACAGGAAGTATTGGCAGAACTGCTGGGATTACTCAAAGATGAGACTGACAGTGTCTGTAACTCTGCTGCTAAAGCATTGGGCAACTTGGGCAACACCTCACCACAGGTAGTTGAAGCACTGCTGGATTTACTCGAAAACGAGAGTAATGATGTGCGTGACTCTGCTGTTCTTGCATTAGGCAAGTTGGGCAAGGCCAACGCCTCGCCACAGGTAGTTGAAGCACTGCTGGGTTTACTCAAAGATAAGAGTGATGATGTGCGTAACTCTGCTGCTGAAGTATTGGGCAACTTGGACAACGCCTCGCCACAGGTAGTTGAAGCACTGCTGGATTTACTCAAAGATAAGAGTGAGAGTGTGCGTGACTCTGCTGTTCTTGCATTGGGCAACTTGGACAACGCCTCGCCACAGGTAGTTGAAGCACTGCTGGATTTACTCAAAG